>NZ_JBDPLY010000035.1:0-98197 GCF_039871695.1 Actinomadura sp. B10D3 | reverse complement strand
CCGCGGCTCGCCCCCCCCCACGTCTATGTGGCGGCGCGGACCTTGGGGAGGACGTCGGCGCCCAGGCGGGCGATGTTCTCCAGGGTGGCGGCGCGGGAGCCGGCCGCCTCGACGAGCATGATCAGGTGTCTGATTCCGGTGCGTTCCACCGTGGTCAGCAGTGATTCGACGCAGTCGTCCGGTGAGCCGACGGGGTGCAGGTCGCACATGCGGCGCGTGTAGCCGACCGGGTCGCCGGGCGGGCGGGGACGGTCGTCCACGGCGACGTATCCGTCCAGGCCGGGGCCGAGCCAGCGCGGCATCTCGTCCAGGAGGGTGCGGACGGCCTCCTCTCGCGTGTCGGCGACCTGGGCCACGTGGGTCGAGATGTGGGGGAGGGACGGGTCGCCGTGGCGGGCGACGGCGGCGGCCTTCTCGTCCGGTCCCACGTGCATGCCGAGCAGCATCGGCAGGCCGCGTCCGGCCGCGAGCGCCTCCGTGGCAGGGGACGTGCAGGCGACCGTAATCTGCGGTGGGACGAGCGCGCGCGGGACGACCGGTACTTCACGGAAGCGGAAGTGCTCGCCCGACCACGCGACGCGGTCGGAGTGCAGCCAGGCGAGCAGCAGGTCCAGCGACTCGGCGAAGCCGTGCTCGTAGCGGGGGAGGCCGGTGCCGAAGACCTCCAGGTCCCGCCACGGTCCGCCGCGCCCGACGCCCAGCCGGAACCGGCCGCCGGACAGCAGCGACAGCATCGCGGCCTGCTCGGCCAGCGCCACCGGATGCTGGGTGGAGAGCACGCTCACCGCCGTCCCGACGTGGACGCGGGTGGTCGCGGCCAGGATGTGCCCGGCCAGCAGCGTCGCCGACGGGACGACGCCGTAGCTCATGAAGTGGTGTTCGGCCAGCCACACGTCGTCGAACCCGGCCAGCTCGGCGGCGAGGGCGGCCTCGACGGTGCGGGAGAGGGCGGCGGCGTCGTCCTGTCCGGGGAAACGGGCGGCGAGGAGGAAGATTCCGAGGCGCACGTTCCGGTCGTACCCGGGCACGGCGGCGCGTGCGCGCTCTGGGAGACTGCGGGCATGACTGGTGGTTCGTTCAGCAGGGTCGGGGTCGTCGGACTGGGCACGATGGGCGCGGGCATCGCCGAGGTGGTGGCGCGCGGCGGCCTCGCGGTCGTCGGCATCGAGGTGAACGCGGACGCGCTGGAACGCGGGCGCGGGCACCTGGAGAGTTCGACCGGGCGGGCCGTCAAGCGCGGCAGGCTCACCGAGGACGCGCAGCGCGAGATCCTCGGCCGGATCACGCTGTCCACCGACTTCGCCGACCTCGGCGACTGCGACCTCGTCATCGAGGCCGTCCCCGAGCGGCTCGACCTCAAGCGGACGGTCTTCACCGAGCTGGACCGGGTGTGCCGGGACGACGCCGTCCTCGCCACCAACACCTCGTCGCTGTCGGTCACCGACATCGCGGTCACCACCGGCCGTCCCAGCAAGATCGTCGGGGTGCACTTCTTCAACCCGGCGCCGGTGATGAAGCTGGTCGAGATCATCGGGACGGTGCTGACCGAGCCGGAGGCCGTGACCCGGGTCGCCGAGCTGGTGCGGGGCCTCGGCAAGACGCCGGTCACGATCGGGGACCGCGCCGGGTTCGTCGCGAACCGGCTGCTGTTCGGCTACCTGAACCAGGCCGCCGGGATGCTGGAGGCCGGCCACGCCACCCGCGATGACATCGACACCGCGATGAAGGAGGGCGCGGGCCTGCCGATGGGTCCGTTCACCCTCATGGACCTGATCGGCCTCGACACCTGCCTGGAGGTCCTGGAAGCCATCTACGCCGAGTCGCGGGACCGGCGGCACGCCGCGTCGCCGCTGCTCCGCGAGCTGGTCACCGCCGGGCTGCTCGGGCGCAAGACCGGCCGCGGCTTCCACTCCTACGGCGAATCCGCCGGTGCCGGGGAGGAGGAGGCCGTGGACGTCCCGCAGCCGGTGGTGGGGATCGTCGGCGTCGGCCCGCTCGCGGACGCGGTCGCCGCGCTGTGCGACCGGGCGGGCAGCGAGGTGCGCGACTCCGCCGCGGGCCTCGGCGGCTGCGACCTGATCATCGAGGCGGCGGAGGACGCCGAGGCCGCGCGGGCGCTGCTGTCGGCCGCCGTCCAGGCCGCCAAGCCCGGCACGGTCGTCGCCGTCACCTCCGTCGGCGGCTCCGTGATCGAGCAGGCCATGGCCACCGGACGTCCCGCCGACGTCGTCGGGCTGCACCTTCCCGACCCGGCGGGCACCCTCGCCGAGGTCGCCGCGACGGTGGCGACCGCTCCGGACGTCGCCGAGCGCGCCGCCGGGCTGCTCGGGCGCCTCGGTCTCACCGCCGTCCGGTGCCGCGACCGCGCCGGCTTCATCGTGGACGCGCTGCGCTTCCCGTACCTGAACGACGCCGCCGCCATGCTCGGCGCCGGGTACGCCGACGCCGACGCGATCGACGCCGCGATGACGCTGGGCTGCGGCTACCCGACCGGGCCGGTCGCCGACCTCGACCGCCTCGGCCCGGACCGCGCCGTCGCCGTGCTGCGCGCCCTGCACGCGGAGACCCGCGAGCCGTCGCTCGCCCCGTCCCCGCTCCTTGTGGAGCACGTCACCGCGGGCAAGCCGCTGCGCTGAATATCCTCGAAGCATGAGCCCCCGCAAGAACCGCCGCGCCGTCTCCGGACGCCCCCCGACGGGCGGTGCCCGGGTCGAGGAGACCGAGGAGGGGCCGGACGGCGAATGGATCGTCCGGCCGATCGCGGGGGCCAACGCGACGAAGCCGTACCGGTGCCCCGGATGCGACCAGGAGATCCCGCCGGGTGTCGGGCACGTCGTCGCCTGGCGGGCGGGCGACCGCGGCGACGACCGGCGGCACTGGCACCGCCCCTGCTGGCAGGCCCGCACCCGGCGCTCGCCCCGCATCCTGCGCGGCCGCAACGCGCCCCGTTACTAAGCCCGTTCACTAAGGAGACCCATGGCGGAGATCAGGGCGGCGAGCGTGCTGCCGGCGCGGCGCGAGGAGATCACGCTGCACACGTCCGACGGGCTGGAGCTGGTCGGGGAGCTGGCGCTGCCGCCGGAGCGGCCGCCGGTGGCGACGCTGGTCTGCCTGCATCCGCTGCCCACGGCCGAGGGGATGATGGACAGCCACGTGCTGCGCAAGGCGTCCTACCGGCTCCCGGCGCTCGCCGACCTCGCGGTGCTGCGGTTCAACACCCGCGGGACGACGTCGGCGCGCGGCACGAGCCAGGGCGAGTTCGGTGACGGGGAGACCGAGCGGTTCGACGTGGCGGCGGCGCTGGAGTACACCGAGTACCACGACCTGCCGCGCCCGTGGCTGCTCGGCTGGTCGTTCGGCACGGAACTGGCGCTGCGGTGGGGACGCGACCCGCTGGTGGAGGGCGTGATCCTGCTGTCGCCGCCGCTGAAGCGCGCCGGGGACGCCGACCTGGACGCGTGGGGCGCCGACGGGCGCCCGGTGGTCGCCCTCGTGCCCGAGTTCGACGACTACCTGCGCCCGGCGGAGGCGCGGGAGCGGTTCAAGCGCGTCCCGCAGGCCGAGGTGGTCGCGGTGGACAACGCCAAGCACCTCTGGGTGGGCGAACCCTACGTCCGGACCGTGCTGAACGAGATCGTCAAGCGGGTCGCGCCGGCCGCCCATCCGCTGCCCACCGAATGGGATGAATCGGACAACTAAACACATGCGGCCGATCGCGGCCACTCCTGTCCCACCGGACGCGATCGCGGGTGACGATTGCCCAATGACGGTGCAGCTGTACGCACGGGACGTCGGAGCCGGCACACCGCTGGTCCTGCTGCACGCCTTCCCGCTCTCCTCGGCGATGTGGCTGGCCCAGCGCGAGGGCCTTGCGAACCGCTTCCGGGTCATCACCCCCGACCTGCGCGGTTTCGGCGGGTCCGTCCTCGGCGACGACGAGCCGTCGATCGACACCATGGCCGACGACGTCGCCCGCGTGTTCCGCCGCCTCGGCGTCCGGCGGGCCGTCGTCGGGGGCCTGTCCATGGGCGGCTACGTGGCGATGGCGCTGTGCCGGCGGCACCCCGACCTGATCCTCGGCCTCGTGCTGGCGGCGACCCGCGCCTCCGCCGACACCGCGCCCGTCCGGGAGAACCGGCTGCGCCAGGCCGAGCGGCTGGAGCGCGACCGCAG
Organism: Actinomadura sp. B10D3; assembly: GCF_039871695.1. Classification (NCBI taxonomy): domain Bacteria; kingdom Bacillati; phylum Actinomycetota; class Actinomycetes; order Streptosporangiales; family Thermomonosporaceae; genus Actinomadura; species Actinomadura sp. B10D3. Next base: position 94,024 of record NZ_JBDPLY010000035.1, on the reverse strand, counting down.
CCCCCGGGTCCTCGTGGACGAGGTGCTGCCCGGCCTCGTCGGGCCCACCACCTACCGGCAGCGCGCCCTGATCTACGGGCGGGTCCGCGGCCTCGTCCAGGCCACCCCGCCGCATGCCGCCGCGTGGGCGCAGCGCGCCATGGCGGGACGCGCGGACTCGTTCGGCACGCTCCGCGACCTGCGGGTCCCCGCCCTCGTCATGGTCGGGGACGAGGACGAACTCGCCACCGAGGACGAGGCCCGCGCCATGGCCGAAACCCTGCCGAACGCCGAGCTGCTGGTGATGCCGCGCGCCGGCCACCTGTGCGCGGTCGAGCAGCCGGACCTGTTCAACCAGGCGGTGGCGGAGTTCGCCGCCGCCCTCGCCCGCACGTCCCGGCCCGCGGGGTGACGGCCCGCGGGGTGACGGCCGCCCCGCCGCCACCCGAGCTCAGAGCGTCTCCTGGCGGGGCATGACCACCTCGCGGATCAGCAGCGAGATCGCCGCCGCCGTCGGGATCGCCAGCAGCGCCCCGACCACGCCGAGCAGCGCCGCCCCGACCAGCGCCGCCACGATCGTCACCGCCGGCTGGACGTCCACGGTCCGCTTCATCACGCGCGGATAGACCAGGTAGTTCTCCAGCTGCTGGTACACCAGGTAGAAGATCGCACAGATGATCAGGTCGGTGGTGTCGCCGGTGAGGAACGCGACCAGCGACACGATCACCGCGCCGATCGTGGCCCCGATCAGCGGGATCAGGTCGGTCACCGCGACGATCAGCGCCAGCGCGAGCGCGTACTTCACCCCGATGATCGACAGGAAGACGTACGAGCTGACGCCCGCGATGAACGCGATGGTGAACTGCCCGGCGACGTAGCCGCCGATCCGGTCGAGGATCTCGTCGCCGAGCAGGGCGACGCGGGCTCTTCGCGAGCGCGGCGCGAGCTGGTAGAAGAACGTCTTGATCTGCGGCAGCGAGCTGAGGAAGTACAGCGTCAGGATCAGGATCGTGATCGTCTGGAAGATGCCGTTGACCGCGACCTTGCCGATACCGGTGGCGGTATCGGTGAGGCTGTTCTGGAAGTCGGGGCTGTTGACGCCCTTCTCGGCCCGTTCCAGCAGGCCGTAGCGCTTGTCCCAGTCGGCCAGCGTCTGGTTGTTCTGCAACTGCTCGACGTACTCGGGGATGTTCTTGCGCAGCTCGGTGACCTGCTCGGTGACCGGCTGGACGAGCGAGGCGACGAACCCGGCGAAGAACAGGATCACCAGCAGGAACACCGACGCGACCGCCGCGCCGCGCGGGAGCCCGAACCTGCGGAGCCGCTCGACCGCCGGGTTCAGCCCGACCGCCAGGAACATCGCGACGACGATCATCACGATCACGGACTTGGCGTTGGTCGCGGCCCGCACCAGCAGCCAGGCGGTGATGACGCCGAGCGCCGCGGTGAACCCGAACACGAACGGGTGGGCGCGGCCGAGCGGCTGGCCGGGCCGCCCGAACGGGAACAGGTGGTCGACGCCCGCCTCGCGCTTGCGCTGCTCGACGTCGTGCGCCGGGTCGGGGGCGCGCGGGTCGGGTGCGGCCCGCTCGGTGGCGACCCGTGCCGGGAGGTTCACCGGGGTGCCTGTCGCCGGGTCGCGTTCCCCGACGGGCGGCTCCGTCTCCTCGGGGACGAGCGCGCCGCTGGGCGCGACCTCGGTGTCGCCCTCCCCGTCCCCGTCCCGGTCGCCCTCGGCGTCCTGGTCGGTCTCGGCGTCCTGGTCGGTCTCGCCGTTCCGGTCGGCTTCCTCGGTGTCGGCGCTGCCGGTGTCCGCGCTCTCCGCGCCGGACTCGCCGGACTCGCCGGACTCGGTCGGCTCGGTGGAGTCGCCGGGCAGGCCGGGTTCGGACGCGGGTTCCGTCCGGTCGTCGTCGGGGGGCGGGGCCGGCGTCGGGACCCTGCCGGCGGCCGCGGGCCGGGTCTCGCCGGACGCCGGTTTCGGACCGTCCTCGTGGGTCTCGTCGGGCACGCCGCTCTCCTCTTCGTCACGCCTACGGTGTGGGACGACGGAAAGCCTGGAGACGTTTCACCGCCTCCAGGCTTTTCCCTGTCACGCGCAGACCGTCAGGCGGCCACCGTACCGGTCACTCCTGCCACCAGTCCTCGTCGTCCTCCTCGGACTTCTTGGCCTGGGCCGGCTTGGCGGCGGGCGCGGCCTTGGCGGCCGGCTGCTGCTTCGGCGCGGCCTGCGCCGGGGCCGGCTTCGGCTCGGCCGCCGGGATCGCGGCCTTCTCCGGGGGCGCGGGCAACTCGGCCTCGCTGCCCATCGTCGGCGCGACGCCGCCGATGAGCTGGCGCAGCTGGTTGAGGTGGCTGGTGATGCTGTCGCGCTGCCGGGTGAGCTCGTCGACCTGCCGCTGTGCCGCGGTCCGGACGCGGTCGGCCTCGGCCTTGGTCTCGGCGAGCAGCTGCTCGGCCTGCGCCTTGGCCTCGGCGATCACGTTGTCGGAGTTCTTGCGGGCGTTGGCCATCAGCTGCTTGGCGTGCGAGTCGGCCTCGCGCCGGGTCTGCTCGGCCTGCTGGGTCGCCTTCGCGGCGCGCTGCTCGGCGGACGCGGCGCGCTGCTCGGCCTCGGCGACGAGCTTCTGCGTCGCGGCCTGAGCCGCGGAGTGGCGCTCGGCGTCCTGCCGGTCGGCCTCCTCGCGGCGGGCGGCGAGCTGGATCTCGAACTCCGCCTCGGCCTGGGCGCGCTGGGCCTCGCTCTCCTCCAGGATGCGCTGTGCCTGGGCGCGCATCTCGTCGGCCTGCCGCTTGGCCGTGGTGAGGATCTCGTCCCGCTCGCGCTTGGTGGACGCGCGCAGCTGCGCGACCTCGCGCTCGGTGGTGGTGCGCAGCTTGGCGATCTCCCGCTCCGCGGCGGCGCGCTTCTCGGCGACCTCGTGGTCGGCGGTGGCGCGCAGCTTGGCCACCTCGCGCTCGGTGGTGGAGGTCAGCTCGTCGGCCTCGCGGCGGGCGGAGGTGCGCACCTCCTCGGCCTCCCGCTCGGCGGCCCCGCGCATGTCGTCGCCCTCGCGCTGGGCGTTGGCGCGCAGTTCGGCGGCGTCGTTCTCGGCGGTCGCGCGCTGCTCGGCGGCGTCCACCTTGGCCGCGGCCTTGATCTCGTTGGCCTCCGACCGGGCGGCCTGGACGAGCTCGGTGGCCTGCTCCTCGGCGAGCCGCAGCAGCTGCTCGATGCGGGCGCCGAGACCGGAGTAGGTGGGACGTTCCTGCTCCTGCAGCTGCCGATGGGCGTCCGACAGCTCCCGCTGCAGGGCCTGGGTCTGCTCGCGGGTCTGCCGCACCTCGTTGTCGAGCGTCTTGATGTGCTCGTCGACCTGGTGCCGGTCGTAGCCGCGAAGCACCACGTCGAACTCGCGCGGGGGCGTGTCTTCAAAGAAGTTGCTGAGCTGGGCGTCGATGTCGGACTGCATGTGGCTCAATCCTGATGTGACGGGGCTACGGGTGGTTCCGGGGACCGGTTGATCGCCTGGCGTGAAACGGCGCTGAGCCCCAGACCTCTTCCGGCGAATGAAGCGTACTCCGGACACTGCCGTGTTGGGGGCTCATCTTGACGCGCTGCGTGGATTGTCCCTTTTGTTTGGGCGCGTCGCCGGTCCTCGGGTGCCCAGGTGCCGGGGGTGCAAATACACCAGATGTGTCCGAACGGTCACAGAGCGGCGGTCGATGCCCCGGCCCCCGTGACCGTGATATCGAACACGTCACGATCCGGTCGCGCCCGCGCCTCCCCCGGCAGGCAAGATCATCCGGCGTCCGGGCGCTTCTGCACGAGCTCCGTCAGGACGCCGTGGCAGTCCTTGGGGTGCAAAAAGTTGATCAAAGATCCCATGGATCCGTTCCGCGGCGCGTCGTACAGCACCCGGACGCCCTTCCCGGCGATGCCGGCGGCCTCGTCGGCGACCGTCCCGTCCGTCCCGAACGCGATGTGGTGGACGCCCTCGCCGTTCTTCTCCAGCCACTTGGCCACCGCCGAGTCCTCCCGGATCGGCTCGATCAGCTGGAGGTAGCTCGCGGCCCCGTCGCCGGTCTCGTTGATCTTGAGCATGCACTCCCGGACGCCCTGCTCCTCGTTCACCTCGAAGTGCGCGTCGGTGAAGCCGTAGGTCGCCTTGTAGAACTCGACGGTGGCCTCCAGATCGCGACAGGCGATGCCGATGTGGTCGATACGGGTCAGCATGGGCGTTACTCCCTCTTGGGCGTCCAGACCGCCTCTCAGGCGTCCAGGCGGGGGCGAACGGAACCGATCGCAGGTCCCCTGGGTATCGTGGCAAACGTCGCCGCAGCACCGCTTGGGAGGCCCCCACATGACCGCAACGTCCGTGATCGTCGCCGGAGCGCGCACCCCCATCGGGCGCCTGATGGGCTCGCTGAAGGACTTCTCCGCGGCCGACCTCGGCGCGCACGCGATCAAGGCGGCGCTGGAGCGGTCCGGGGTCTCCGGCGACCAGGTGCAGTACGTGATCCTCGGCCAGGTGCTCCAGGCCGGCGCGGGCCAGATCCCGTCCCGGCAGGCCGCGGTCAAGGCGGGCATCCCGATGAGCGTCCCGTCCATCACGATCAACAAGGTGTGCCTGTCCGGGCTGGACGCGATCGCGCTCGCCGACCAGCTGATCCGCGCGGGCGAGTTCGACATCGTGGTGGCCGGCGGCATGGAGTCGATGTCCCAGGCGCCGCACCTGCTGCCGAAGTCGCGCGGCGGCTACAAGTACGGCTCCGTCGAGGTCCTCGACCACATGGCCCACGACGCGCTCACCGACGCGTTCGACGGCATCTCCATGGGCGAGTCGACCGACCGCTACAACGCCAAGCTCGGCATCACGCGCGGGGAGCAGGACGAGTTCTCCGCCCGCTCCCACCAGCGCGCCGCCGAGGCCATCAAGAACGGCGTTCTCGACGACGAGATCGCCCCGGTCGAGATCCCGCAGCGCAAGGGCGACCCGGTCGTCTTCGCCCAGGACGAGGGCGTGCGCGGCGACACCAGCGCGGAGGTCCTCGCCCGGCTGCGTCCCGCGTTCGGCAAGGAGGGGACGATCACCGCGGGCTCGTCCTCGCAGATCTCCGACGGCGCCGCCGCGGTCGTGGTGATGTCCAAGGCGAAGGCCGAGGAGCTGGGCCTCACCTGGCTCGCCGAGATCGGCGCGCACGGCAACGTCGCCGGGCCGGACAACTCGCTCCAGTCCCAGCCGTCCAACGCGATCAAGCACGCCCTCGGCAAGGAGGGCCTGTCCGTGGACGACCTCGACCTCATCGAGATCAACGAGGCGTTCGCCTCCGTCGGCATCCAGTCGATGCGCGACCTCGGCGTCGGCCCGGAGAAGGTCAACGTCAACGGCGGCGCCATCGCGGTCGGCCACCCGGTCGGCATGTCCGGCGCCCGCATCGCCCTCCACCTCGCCTACGAGCTGAAGCGCCGCGGCGGCGGCCTCGGCGCCGCCGGTCTCTGCGGCGGCGGCGGCCAGGGCGACGCCCTCATCCTGAAGGTCCCCACCGCATAGGGCCGGCACCCTGCTCCGGGAGCGTCGCACGACACTTCCGCGCCCCCGTCTCCACGGCTACCGCTGGTTCAGTGAGCTGACGCCTTCGGTCACTGGGATGCCGGGGTGATGGTGACGGTCTTGAAGCCGAGGGCCTTGAGCATGTTCTCCAGCATCGACTTCGTGTTGGCGTCGGCGCGTTCCTTGAGGCCGCTCTGGGCTGCGGCCGTCTGGATCTTCTGCGATGCCAGGACGTAGAGCTGCTGCTGGTTGTTCGGGTTGCTGCTGAAGAAGTCGCCGAACCGGTCGAGCAGGCCGCGCTGGGTGGCGTAGACGTAGCTGTTCTTCGTGTCGAGGTTCGTCGGCCCCAGTTGGGCGCGCGGCAGCGTGATGGTGGCGGCCGTCCGGTCCGCGTTGACCTTCACGGCGCCGGAGCCGAGCTTGGAGAGGTCGACGTAGGCGTCGACGGAGCCGTTGCCGACGAACAGGGTGCGGTTGCCGCGCAGCGAGGACGGCAGGAACTTGGCGTCCTTCTCCAGGTCCACGACGACCTGGAAGTTGCCGCTCGCGGCCTCGTAGCGGTGGAGGTCGCGGATCGACTTGAGCAGGACGGGCCCGCTGCGGTCCTTCGTCTCCTCCTCGAACGGGTTCAGCCAGCCGGGCAGGCCCCGCAGCGCCTGCTGCGCGACCAGCACCAGGGCGATCGTGGCCACGACGAGCACGACGGGGGTGGGGAGGCCGCGCCGGGGCGGACGGGACCGGCCGGGGGACGGCGTGGGTTGCGCGTCGTTCTTCGGTTCCGAGCGAGCCATGTAGGCAACCATTCCCGGCAGGACCGCCGTGTACCTGGCACGCCGGTGAGGTCAGTGTGATCAAGGCCATAGGGCGGTCCGAAACCCGGGCCGCCTCTTCGCCGTTGGCCCCGGCGTGGATCTGATTCGCGTTTTCCGGTACGTCTCCATCGCGGAGGCGGCCTCGTTCCTGCTCCTGCTGCTGGTCGCGATGCCGCTGAAGTACGGAGCGGACGCGCCGGCCGGCGTGCAGCTGATGGGCCCGGTGCACGGAGTGCTGTTCATGGCCTACGTCGGGCTGGTGTTCCTGGTCCGCGGGCAGTTGCGCTGGGACCTCCTGCGGACGGTCCTCGCGCTCGGCGCGGCCGTCCTGCCGGTCGCCCCGTTCTTCGTGGAGCGCCGCTTGACCACGCCCCCGGCCGAGGCGGTCGCGGGGAGCGCCTGAGCCCCCGCGTGACCGCGGCCGGGTGGGGGTCCGGCCGCGGTCACGCGGGGGGTCGCGCGCCGTCCAGTGCCTCGCGGCGGGGGTGCTTCGCGGGGCGGTGCTCCTTCTCGCGGTGGGGGGTGCGGAAGTCGCCCCGGCCGAGCGCGCAGGTGCGGTACTCGGTGAAGTGGAGCCGGAGCCAGGCGCGGCGGCGGTGCTCGCTCCAGGAGGCGAACCGCCGGGCGGTCCGCGAGTCGGGGACGGCGCGGGGATCGTCGCCGAGGAGCCACGCGTCGACCAGCGCGCGGTAGCCGTTGGGGGAGGCGCAGGCGGGGCCGTCCTTGAGGCCCTCGCTGATCTGCCGGACGGCGCGTGCCGCGTACCCGGGGGAGAGGTTCTCGTCGATGTGGACGGCCGCGACACCGCCCGCCACCGTGACGGGCACCCAGGCGGGGCGCTGCTCCACCCTGGTGAACGCGCCGGGCGTCCCGTCCAGCCGCGCGGCGAGAGGGGTGACCTGCTCCATCAGCCGCGGCAGCGCGTGGCGCAGCGCGGGGTGCACGCAGACGGTCAGCGGCCACCGCCGGCACGCCTGCTCTGCCGCGGCGGGCGCGACCGCGCCGGACGAGCCGCGCAGGTCGAGCGTGGCGGCGGCGGTCGCGGCCAGCGCCACCGCCAGGGGGAGGACGATCAGGAACCGGCGCGTCACCCACATCACGTAGCCGAGGATCAGCACGGTGGTCGTCCCGGCGGCCCAGAGGACCTGGTCGGCGAAAACCGCGGGCCGCAGGGTGGTGAACAGGTCGAGGCGGGGGAGCGCGGCAGGGGGGAGCAGGCTCCACCAGGACTCGCCAGGGACGCGCAGGGCGGCCCACAGGGACGTCACGGCCAGGACCAGGGCGGCGGTGACGCGGTGCGGGACGACGCGACCGGTCAGGTACCCCACGACCACGTGGAGGACGAGCGCGCCCGCGCCCGCGACCGCGCCGAGCGGGTGCGGATGGCCCGCCTCCTCGTGCACGAGGGTGACGGCGACGACCAGGGCCGTGACCGCGAGGTAGGACACCAGCGCCGCGGACGACAGCAGCAGCAGGTCGAACAGCACGCCGGTGGCGGGCGAGCGCGCCGTGAGGTCGCGCAGGTAGTCGAGCGGGCGTTCCCGGACGGCCGCCCACGCGGCGAGGCCCGCAGCGACCGGACCCAGGAACCGGACGGCGTTGACCAGCGCGACGACCGTGTTGTCCCAGTACGCGACCGAAGGGCACAGCGACAGCACTGTGGCCGCCGTCCCGGCCAGGGTGAGGACCGGCACCGCGACCAGCAGCGCCGTGCGGCGGGCGTCCAGCCGGAGCACCCGCCCGAGGTCAGACACCGCCGGCGCTTCCGGCGGGCGGCCGCCGCGCCCTCGCCAGCTGCGGCCCGGCCGGCTGCGGCAGCGCGATCCGCGGCAGCGCGAGGCGCGGGAGCGTCGGCCGGGCGGGGCGCCGCCCCCCGGCCCCCTGTGCCTCAAGGGCGGCGGGCGAGGCGTGGACACCGCTGCTCTCCGGCTTCAGGACGCCCTGCTGTTTCAGGGTGCGCTGCGGTTTGAGAGCGCCCTGTGGGTTCAAGGTGCCTTGTGGTTCCAGAGTGCCCTGTGATGGTTTCAGGGTGCGCTGCGGATTCAGGACGCGCCGCGGGGCGCGGGCGGGGCTCGGGTCGAGGGCGCGCTGGTGGTCCGGGGACGGCTGCTGTCCGGGGGCGGTGCGGCGGTCGGCGGCGGAGCGGCCCCGGCGGGCGGTGGCGGAGTGCGCGGGCTGCTCGGCCAGCCGCCCGCGGGTGAGCGTGAAGAGCCGGTCGCACCAGCCGGTGAGCGTCTCGGTGACGTCGGCGGTGACGAGGACCGCGGGCGCCAGCGAGCGGAGCACCGGGATCAGCTCAGCCATCGCCGCGGTGAGCGACCGCCGCCCCGGGCCCTCGGCGCCCGTCGGCCAGGGCTCCGCCGCCGCGCACAGCTCGCCGAACGGGTCGTCCAGGAGCAGCACGTCGGGTTCGTGGACGCAGGCGGCGGCGAGCCCGGCGCGCAGCCGGACGTCCGCCGGCAGCAGCGCCAGCTCCGTCCCGGCGGCCTCGGTGAGATCGAGGCGCCGCAGCATGGAGCGCGCGGCGGACGCGCTGGTCCGCTTGTAGTACGCCGCGTACGCGACGAACTCGCCGGCCGTCATGCTCTCCGCGCGGGAGAACCGCGCGGGCAGGTAGCCGATCCCGGCGCGGGCGGCCCGCAGCCCGGCGGAGTTCGTTATGTCGTGTCCGAGAATGTGCAGCACGCCGGTATTCGGTTTGCGCAAGGTCGCGAACGTGGCCAGCAGAGTGGATTTACCGGCACCCGGTGGACCGGCCAGGCCGACCACGCCTTCGGGCACGCCGAAGGTCACCGGGCGCAGGAGCCACCGCCCCCCGCGGCGGACACCCATTCCTCGGGCCACGATCACGGAATGCTCCGCGATCACAAGTTTCCCCCCGTAGCTCGTCATGCGCGCGGCCGGACGGTGCGCCTGCCGGCGCCGGTGGCCTCGGGTCCCCCAACCCGCCACGCGGCGCCCGCCGGGCCGGGCCGCCTCCGGGCGGCGCCGGCGCCGGTCGCTGTGGCCGGGCCGCGATGCATCGACATCGTGACTATAACCGGGCTTGGTGATGGCTGTCAGCAATCTTTTTGCCTTTACGGCAGGCTGCCTGGATTCTTTGCCCGCCGCCCTTAAGTCGCGAATTCAAAAAAGGAGGATAAGCGCCTGAATATGCCGTGGAGGGGGACGTGCCGGGCGCCCGCCCCGCCCGCGCGCTCCGCTGGGAGCGTACGGAGGCGCAGCCGGACGCCGTCATGGGGCAGGATGGACCCATGCCTTCTCAGGACTTTTCGTTGCACGGGGCCATCGACCTGGGGGCTCGCCAGGCCGCGGCAAGGAAGCAGCAGGAACGCCGGGCCCAGGCTGGCGGCGCAGGGACGGGTGCCGGCGCGGGCGCGGCCGGCGGGCCGTACGTCGTGGACGTCACCGACGAGACGTTCAACACCGAGGTGGTGGAGCGGTCGCAGTCCGTCCCCGTCCTCGTGGACTTCTGGGCCGAATGGTGCGGTCCGTGCAAGCAGCTCAGCCCGATCCTGGAGAAGCTCGCCACCGAGGCGGCCGGCAAGTGGATCCTGGCCAAGGTCGACATCGACGCGAACCCGCAGCTCGGCGCCTACATGCAGCAGATGGGCGTGCGCGGCATCCCGTTCGTGGCGGCGGTCGTCGGCGGCCAGCTGCTGCCGTTCCTGAACGGCGCGGCTCCGGAGCCCCAGGTCCGCCAGGCCATCGACCAGCTCTTCGAGGCGCTCCGCAAGGAGGGCATCCTGCCGGACGTCCCCGAAGGCGAGCAGCCCCAGGGCGGGGCGGCGGGCGCCCCCGCGGTCGACCCGGTGTACGCCGAGGCCGAGGAGGCCATGCAGCGCGGTGACATCGACGGCGCCAAGGCCGCGTTCGAGCAGATCCTCGCCCAGAAACCGCGGGACGGCCAGGCCAAGCAGGGGCTCGCCCTGGTCGAGCTGAGCCAGCGTGTCCGGTCGCTGGACCCCGACCGCACTCTCCGGGAGGCGGGCGAGAAGCCCGGCGACGTCCAGGCCCAGATCAGCGCGGCCGACGTGGAGATGGTGTCCGGGCGCATCGAGGACGCCTTCGAGCGGCTGCTGGGCTCGGTCCGGCGCAGCGCGGGCGACGACCGCGACGCGGCGCGCAAGCACCTGCTGTCGCTGTTCGAGCTGCTGCCGCCGGACGACCCGCGCGTCTCCACGGCCCGCCGCGGTCTCCAGTCCGCCCTGTTCTGACCTGCCGCGACCCGCGTCCCGCCCGCTTCCCGGGGGGCGGGAACGGGCATGCTCCCGGGGGTGAGCGCGCGGGTTGTGACGATTTCGGCCACATTCGGCGCGGGTGGCCCGGTCGTCGGTCCCGCCGTGGCGGGCGAGCGCGGCGGCCGCGTGCTGCTGGCCCGCGCCGCCGCGGAGATGCCGCCCGGATGGGACGTTCTACCCCGACCAGGACACCCGACCGCGAGGCGGAGCGTATGCTCGATGACAACGACCGCGCCCGGACGGCCTACGGGAAGCATTTCTACGGGGCCGACCCGGCCGATCCGCGGCTCTACCACCTCGTGATCGACTCCACGAGGCTGCCCGTGCCGGCGACCGTCGAGCTCATCGTCGTCGCGGCCCGGGCTTTCTGAGTCACGGGACGGGCCCGGGCGGCGGCCCCCGGACGCGCCGTCCCCCCGGGGGCCCCGGCGCGCGCCGGATGTGGGACGGACCCGGAGCAATAGGGAGCAGCAGTCGTGGCGAGCGTGCCGAGCGTGTCGTACTCCATCACCGTCCGGTTGGAGGTCCCGGCCGGAGGGCGGGCCGTCAGCCAGATCACCCACGTGGTCGAGAACGCCGGCGGCATCGTCACGGCGCTGGACGTCAACACCGCCGGCCACGAGACGCTGCGCATCGACGTCACGATCGCGACCCGCGACACCCAGCACGCCGAGGCGATCGCCGGGGCGCTGGAGAACATCGAGTCCGTCAAGATCCACAAGGTCAGCGACCGGACGTTCCTGATGCACCTCGGCGGCAAGATCGAGATGCAGTCCAAGGTGCCGCTGCGCAACCGCGACGAGCTGTCGATGGCCTACACGCCCGGTGTCGCCCGGGTCTCCCTCGCGATCGCCCGCAACCCCGAGGACGTCCGGCGGCTGACGATCAAACGCAACAGCGTCGCCGTCGTCACCGACGGCTCGGCAGTGCTCGGCCTCGGCAACATCGGCCCGGAGGCGGCGCTGCCCGTCATGGAGGGCAAGGCGGCGCTGTTCAAGCGGTTCGCCGGGATCGACGCGTGGCCGATCTGCCTCGACACGCAGGACACCGACGAGATCGTCCGGACCGTGCAGATCCTCGCCCCCGCGTTCGGCGGCATCAACCTGGAGGACATCTCCGCGCCGCGCTGCTTCGAGGTCGAGGCGCGGCTGCGCGGGCTGCTCGACATCCCGGTCTTCCACGACGACCAGCACGGCACAGCGATCTGCGTGCTGGCGGCGCTGACCAACGCGCTGCGGGTCGTCGGCAAGGACATCGGCTCGGTCCGCATCACGATGGCGGGCGCGGGCGCGGCCGGCAGCGCGATCCTCAAGCTGCTGATGCACGCGGGGGCCCGCAACGTCGTCGTCTGCGACTACCACGGCGCGGTGCACCAGGGCCGCGACGACCTGGACGACTCGCTGGGCTGGATCGCCGAGCACACCAACGCCGACGGCTACGCCGGCGACCTGCGCGGCGCGGTGAAGGACGCCGACGTGTTCGTCGGCGTGTCCGCCCCCGGCATCCTGAACGGCGACGACATCGCCTCGATGGCCGATGACGCGATCGTGTTCGCGCTCGCCAACCCCGAGCCGGAGGTCTCGTGGGACGAGGCCCGCGAGCACGCCGCCGTGGTCGCCACCGGCCGCAGCGACTACCCCAACCAGATCAACAACGTGCTGGCGTTCCCCGGCGTGTTCCGCGGCCTGCTGGACGCGCAGGCCGACGGCGTCACCCTCGACATGCTCGCCGCGGCCGCGAAGGCGCTCGCCGAGGTGGTCACCCCGGACGAGCTCGGCCCGAACTACATCGTGCCGAGCGTGTTCCACCCCGACGTCAGCACGCGCGTCGCGGGCGCCGTCCGGGAGGCCGCCGGAGGCCGCCCGCGCACCGAGGCCTGACCGGGCCCGGCGCGCCGGAGGTCCCGCCGGTGCGCTCTCAGTCCTTGCCGGCGAAGATCTTCTCCCGGCGGCGGGGCCAGATGCCGCCGTACCAGAAGATGATCGCGCCGGTGAGGATGATGGCGCCGCCGGTCGCGGCCCGCGCCCACAGGACGGCGTCCGGGCCGGTGTGCGGCAGCTGGTTCGGCGGCGTCTCGCTCGGCGCGGCGCCCGCCTTCTTGCAGTTGGCCCGGACGGTGTCGCTCTCGATCTGCCGGTTGGCCCAGCGGACGGTGACGCGGGTGCCGCGGTCCTCGCGGAGCTTGACGGCGACGGTGCGGGTGGCGCCGGGGCCGATCGTGCCGGGGATCGCGGCGGTGTCGTCGTTCTTCTCGATCGAGTAGTCCTCGTTCTTGGTCCCGGTGTTGCGGATCCGCACGTTGACGGTCCGTTCGGGGCAGGACACCGGCCCGATGCTCGCGGTCACCGGCCGCGCGGGGGCGCTCGGCGACGGCGACCCCTTCCCGGACCGGGTCGGGCTCGCCGAGGCGGACGGCGAGGTGCCGGACGGGCTCGGGCTCGCCGACGTGGTGGCGGAGGAGGCCGGCGACGCCGACCCGTCCCCGTCGAACAGCGCCGGGATCGCGATCAGCGCCCCGATGACGATGAACACGGCGGCGATGACGACCCTGGGCAACTGCATCGCTGTCCTCCCGGCGCGCGGACCAAGCGGTGGCCGATGATCCTAGATCATTCTCGACCCGGGACCCTGTGGAGCCGATATCCCCATCGATAGGAATGCGTAACAGGCTAACGACCGGGAGGGCGTGCCGCCGGAGGTCCGGGCAACGCATGATGGGACCCATGGAAGACGGCATCAGGGTGGGGCTCCTGCTGGTGGCGACCCCTCAGCTGGAGGATCCGAACTTTCGGCGGAGCGTCGTCCTGCTGGTCGAGCACGACATGGACGGGGGGACGCTCGGAGTTGTCCTCAACCGGCCGACCGAGGTTCCGGTCGGCCGCGTCCTGCCGCCGTGGGCCGAACTGGTCACCGGGCCGGCGGTGGTGTTCCAGGGCGGGCCGGTCGCGCTGGAGAACGCGCTCGCCCTCGCGCGCCTGCCCGGCGAGGACGAGCCGCTCGGCTGGCGGGCGCTGGACGGCGGCACCGAGGTGTCGCGGGTGGGCCTGGTCGACCTGGAGGCCCCGCCCGGCCTGCTGGCGGCCGAGCTGCTGCAGCTGCGGGTGTTCGCCGGGTATGCGGGCTGGTCGCCGGGGCAGCTGCGCGCCGAGATCGAGGAGGGCTCGTGGTACCTGGTGCCCGCCGAGGCCGGGGACGTGTTCGCCGGCGACCCGGAGCGGCTGTGGCAGTCGGTCCTGCGCAGGCAGGGCGGCGACCTGGCCTTCGTCTCCACTTTTCCCGAGGACCCGACGCTGAACTAAGGTGAACGACGTGAGTACGAAGATCCTTCCTGACAGCGACACCCAGAGCGATGTCAAGCCGGACCTCTCGCACGGTGACGGCGACCACGAGCGGTTCGCCCACTACGTGAAGAAGGCCAAGATCACCGAGAGCGCGGTGACCGGGACGCCGGTGATCGCGCTGTGCGGCAAGGTCTGGGTGCCCAACCGGGATCCGAAGAAGTACCCGGTCTGCCCGGAGTGCAAGGAGATCTACGAGTCCATGAAGGCGGGCGGCGGCGACGGCGGCGAGTGACCGGCCGCCGGACGGCGGCCGATGAGCGCGGCGCCCATGTAGGCGTGCGCGCGTGAGGGTCCCGCGGGTGTGACCGCGGGACCTTGGCGTTTCCGAACCACGGGACGTTTCTACATACGGGGGATTGATGCGGCGGATCGCGGGGGCTTCGCTGTGCGCACTGCTGGTCACGGTGGGTGCGGTGTCCGGTTCGGTGAGTGACCGGGGCGGGGGCCGGGACCGGGGCCGCGCCGCCCCGGCCGTCCGGGACAGTGGTTGCGGGCCCGGTTCCGCCGCGCGGGCGGCCCGCCCGCACGACCGGGCCGCTCTCGGCCACGACGGGGCGGTCGCCCTGCTCGCCGATCTCCACCGCACGCTCCTCGACCGGTTCGGGACGTCCGACCTCGCCGAGCTTGACGGGGCCCAGTTCGGCGGGGCCCAGTTCGGCGGGGCCCAGTTCGGCGGGGCCCGGTTCGGCGCGTCCCGGCGCATCGCGCGGCGGCTCGTCGTCCCGGTGCGGTTCCACGTGGTCCACAGCGGGCGGCACGGGCGGCTGTCCGTGCGGGCCGTCCGGCGGCAGATCGCCACGCTGAACGCCGCGTACAGCGGGAAGAAGGGCGGCGCGGACACGCGGGTCAGGTTCCGCCTCAGAGGCTACGACCGCACGAACAAGGCGTCCTGGTTCTATCACCCGCAGCACTACGAGCACGCCATGAAGCGGCGCCTCCGCAAGGGCGGGCGAGGCACGCTCAACGTCTACACGGCCTCCGTCGGGGCGGAGGTGCTGGGCTTCTCCACGTTCCCGCAGTGGTACCGGCGCGATCCGCGCATGGACGGCGTGGTCGTCGACTACCGCAGCCTGCCGCGCGGGTCGTACGCGCCGTTCAACCACGGCTACACGGGCGTGCACGAGATCGGGCACTGGCTAGGCCTCATGCACACGTTCGAGGGCGGATGCACGCCGCCGGGGGACGGGGTGGCCGACACCCCGTACGAGGCGGTGCCCGCGGAAGGATGCCCGCGCCACCGCGACACGTGCCCGCAGCGGGGCCGCGATCCGGTGCACAACTTCATGGACTACGCCCACGACTCCTGCATGCGGGGCTTCACCGCAGGTCAGGGGCGTCTCATCCGGGCGTCGTGGGCGGCGTACCGGTCCCGCGGGCACGGCCGCCACCGTGTGGATCCGGGCACAGCCGGGCCGGGCACGGCACGATCTGTCGGTGGGGCTCGATAGCCTTCGATGACCGTGAGCACCTTCGCCGCATCGAGCATGCCCCCCGCGTTCCCCGAGCGGGCCGCCTGGGGGACCGCGTCGTCCCTGCGCGCCTGGCAGCAGCAGGCGCTGGAGGCGTACTTCGGGGGTTCCGGGGGTCGCTCCCCGGATGAGCACAGCGGGACGGACGGCACCAAGCCGGGTCCGCGCGACTTCCTCACCGTCGCGACGCCCGGCGCCGGTAAGACGACGTTCGCACTGCGGCTCGCCCGCGAGCTGATGGAGCGGCGCGTCGTCTCGGCGATCACGATCGTGTGCCCGACCGAGCACCTCAAGCGGCAGTGGGCCGAGTCGGCGGCGCGCGTCGGCATCAAGATCGACCCCGAGTACCAGAACGGGCAGGGCCCCGTCGGCAAGGACTTCCACGGCGTCGCCGTCACCTACGCGACCGTCGCCGCCCGCCCGGCCCTGCACCGCAACCGCACCGAGTCGCGCAAGTCGCTGGTCATCTTCGACGAGGTCCACCATGCGGGCGACGGCCTGTCGTGGGGCGACGCCGTCCGGGAGGCGTTCGAGCCCGCGACACGGCGGCTGGCCCTCTCGGGCACGCCGTTCCGCACCGACATCAACCCGATCCCGTTCGTCCAGTACGAGGAGGGGCCCGACGGCGTGCGCCGCAGCCGGGCCGACTACACCTACGGGTACGGCCCGGCCCTCGCCGACGGGGTCGTCCGGCCGGTGATCTTCCTGGCGTACGCGGGGGAGATGCGCTGGCGCACCCGCGCCGGCGACGAGATCACCGCGACCCTCGGCGAGCCGCTCACCCAGGACCAGACCGCCCAGGCGTGGCGGGCCGCGCTCGACCCGAAGGGCGACTGGATCAAGCAGGTGCTGGCCGCCGCCGACCGCCGGCTGACCGAGCTGCGCCGCGCCATCCCGGACGCGGGCGGCCTGGTGATCGCCACCGACCACGAGGCCGCCCGCGCCTACGCGAGGATGCTCCGCGCGGTCACCGGGCAGGGCGCCACGATCGTGCTGTCGGACGACCCGACGGCGTCCAAGAAGATCAAGCACTTCGGCGAGACCGACGACCGCTGGATGGTCGCGGTCCGCATGGTGTCCGAGGGCGTCGACATCCCGCGCCTGTGCGTCGGGGTGTACGCCACGTCGACCAGCACGCCGCTGTTCTTCGCGCAGGCGATCGGCCGTTTCGTCCGCGCCCGCAAGCGCGGCGAGACCGCGTCGGTGTTCCTGCCGTCGGTGCCGACCCTGATGGGCCACGCCTCCGAGATGGAGGAGGAGCGCGACCACGTCCTGGACCGTCCCGTCCGCGAGGACGGCCTGGACGACGAGCTGCTCGCCGAGGCGAACCGGCAGCAGGACACCCCCGACGTCGGCGAGGAGCTGCCGTTCGAGACGGTGGAGGCGTCCGCCACGTTCGACCGGGTCCTGTACGACGGCGGCGAGTTCGGCATGAACGCCGAGCCCGGCTCCGTCGAGGAGGAGGAGTTCCTCGGCATCCCGGGCCTGCTGGAGCCCGAGCAGGTGTCGGCGCTGCTGCGCAAGCGCCAGGCCGACCAGATCGCCAACGAGCGGAGGAAGAAGACCGGCGACCTGCGCGCCGACCGCACCGCCGCCGAGGACGTCGCCGCCCTCCGCCGCGAGCTGAACGGCCTGGTCGGCGCCTGGAACCACCGCACCGGAAAGCCCCACGGCGTCATCCACACCGAGCTGCGCGCCGCGTGCGGCGGGCCGGCGATCGCCCAGGCCAGCACCGACGACATCCGCAAGCGCATCGCCAAGATCCGCGAGTGGGCCGCCAAGCGGCGGCACTGAGCGGCGTTAATCCGCTGGCACGGGACGTGCCCCGGGGCCTACCTTCGGCGGTGCCCGATCCCGAGCGAAGGGGGCCGTCATGTACCGCGACCGAGACACCGAGGCGTCCTTTTGAGCGGACCAGCAAGCGCCGTAGGGGGTTCCCTCTAGCGAGACCAGGGTGAAGCGCGGCGACCGGACGGTCGGCGTCGATACCGAGCTGGTCGAGAAGCTGGGCGGCAACGACCCCTGCCCGTGCGGGTCCGGGCGGCGCTTTCCGCCGGTGCTGCCGGCCCACCGGACGGTTCGACGGCGTGCTCGGCCACTACTACGTCCGTGACTGAGCAGGCGGGTCCCCGCGGTCAGCGCGGCCGCGGGGACAGGTCCAGGGCCTTGAGGATGTGCGTGACCGTCTCCTCGGGGGTGCCGGTGACGGGGACGGTGGCGATGTTCTCGTCCGGCTCCGGGCGTTCGAGGTCGGCGAACTGGGAGTCGAGCAGGTCCGCGCTGAAGAAGTGGCCCTTGCGGGCCCTCATGCGGGCCGCGATCGTGTCGCGGTCGCCGTCCAGCAGGACGATGCGGACCCCGGCGTGCCCGTCGACCAGCAGGTCCCGGTACCTCCGCTTGAGCGCGGACGAGGTGACGACGCCCGGGCGGCCGGTGGTGACGCGCTCGCCGATCCAGGCGGCGATGGAGCGCAGCCAGGGGAGGCGGTCCTCGTCGGTGAGCGGGTGGCCCGCGCGCATCTTGGCGATGTTGGCCTCGGGGTGGAACGCGTCCGCCTCCGCGTACTCCCAGCCGAGGCGTTCGGCGAGGAGCGTGCCGATGGTGGTCTTGCCGCTGCCGGACACGCCGGCGACCAGGATGACCGTGGGTTCCGTCATGATCCGGCGGTCACCACCGGGGAGCCGGACAGGATGACGCCCTCCCGGCCGAGCTCGTCGAGCGCCCGGTCGACGGTGGCCTTGCCGACCCCGGCGGTGAGGTCGAGCAGGACGGTCGTGCGGAGCCCGGCGCGGACGGCGTCGACCGCGGTGGCCCGGACGCAGTGGTCGGTGGTGAGGCCGGCGATGTCCACGGCGTCCACCCCGCGGGAGGCGAGCCAGTCGGCGAGCGGCGTGTCGTCGTCGGAGACGCCCTCGAAGCCGCTGTAGGCGGCGGTCTCGCGGCCCTTGCTGAACACGGCCTCGATGGGCGCGAGGGCCAGGTTCGGGTGGAAGTCGGCGCCCGGGGTGCCGATCACGCAGTGCGGCGGCCACGTGTCGACGTAGTCGGGCTCGCCGGAGAAGTGTTCACCGGGGTCGAGATGGAAGTCGCGGGTCGCCACGATGTGCGCGTAGTCGGACCGATGCTCCGCCACGTACTCCGAGATCGCGCCGGCCACCGCGGCACCGCCCTCGACGGCGAGCGAGCCGCCTTCGCAGAAGTCGTTCTGCACGTCCACGATGAGCAGAGCTTTCTTGCCCATGACCGCTCCCTTTACCGGTTGCCCCGCCGGGTCTGCACTGACCGTACCCCAGCCTTCGTGCCCAGTGCGGCGCGGCTTCAACGGGGCGGGTCGCCGTCGACGTACTCGGTCGGGACGGCCGGTTCCCCCCGGGAGAGCTGGAGCGCCGTCGCGGGCAGTTCGGCGACCGACCGCGCGTGGCGCTCCCTCGCCTCGCGCAGCGGTTCGCGCCCGATGATCTCCCCGTCCCGCACCAGCGGCACCTGGAGGACGCGGTCGCGGTGCCCGGGGGTCGGCGCGCCGGTGGAGACGGTCTCGGCGTAGGCGACGCCGCGCCCGTCGATGCGCCGCACGGCCGTCTTGCGCCCGCCCCTGGTCGGCTTGCCCACCGAGCGTTTCGCGGCAGGCCGCATGGGCGCGTCCGCCTCGGGGCCGTCCGCGCGCGCGACGAGCTTGTAGACGAGCGACGCGGTGGGGGCGCCGGAGCCGGTCACCAGGGACGTACCGACGCCGTAGCCGTCCACCGGCGCGGCGGCGAGGGCGGCGATGCCGTACTCGTCCAGGTCGCCGGTCACCACGATGCGCGTGCCGGTCGCGCCGAGCGAGTCGAGCTGCTCGCGGACGCGGCGGGCCATCAGGCCGAGGTCGCCGCTGTCGATCCGGACGGCGCCGAGCGACGGCCCGGCCAGCTCGACCGCCGTCCGCACGGCCCGCTCGACGTCGTAGGTGTCGACCAGCAGCGTCGTGCCCTCGCCGAGCGCGTCGAGCTGCGCCGCGAACGCGTTCCGCTCGCCGTCGTGCAGGAGGGTGAACGCGTGCGCGCTCGTCCCGGCGGTCGGGACGCCGTAGAGCCGGCCGGCCTCCAGGTTGGACGTCGTGGTGAACCCGGTGATGTAGGCGGCGCGGGAGGCGGCCACGGCGGCGCGCTCGTGGGTGCGCCGCGACCCCATCTCGATGATCGGCCTGCCCTGGGCCGCGTGCGCCATCCGGGACGCGGCGGACGCGATCGCGCAGTCGTGGTTGAGGATGGACAGCGCGAGCGTCTCCAGCAGGACGGCCTCGCCGAACGTCCCCTCGACCGTCAGGATCGGCGAGTCCGGGAAGTAGCAGTCGCCTTCGGCATAACCCCAGATGTTCCCGGTGAAGCGATACTTCTCCAGCCATTGCGCCGTGGGCTCGTCCACGATCCCGCGGGAGGTGAGGAAGTCCAGCTCGGTGGTGCCGAAGCGGTACGCCTCGATCGCGTCCAGGAGCCGCCCGGTGCCCGCGACCACCCCGTAGCGGCGCCCGGCGGGCAGGTTCCGCGCGAACACCTCGAAGACGGCGCGGCGGCCGGCCGTCCCGCTGCGCAGGGCGGCCTGGAGCATGGTCAGCTCGTACTGGTCGGTCAGCAGCGCGGTGCCGTAACCAAGGTCCACAGTGGAACCATACGGTCTCATGTGGGCACGATGGACGTGCGGGCCGCGGACCCGAACCGGGGCATAGCATCGGGGTTGCGGTGGGCGGACCGACTTCACGCAGAGAAAGGGGGCACGCCGTCGATGAGCGCCATGAGCACGGCGCCCGCACCGGTGGAGCTGGAACGGCCGGACGCCGAGGAGGACGTGCGTCCCGACAGGCCGTGGCTGGCGATCGTCTGGAACGACCCGATCAACCTGATGTCCTACGTCACGTACGTGTTCCAGGCCGTCTTCGGCTACCCGAAGCCCAAGGCCGAGAAGCTGATGCTCGACGTGCACCACAAGGGGCGCGCCGTCGTTGCCAACGGCACTCGCGAGGAGATGGAGCGGGACGTCGAGATCCTGCACTCCTACGGCCTGTGGGCCACCGTCAAGCAGGACGACTGAGCCGGGCAGGACGACTGAGCCGATGAGCCATGTGAAGAAGACCCGCGAGGGCGTCCGGGTGCGCCTGGAGACCGAGGAGACCGCGCTCGTGCGCGCCCTGATGGAGCAGCTGCTCGCGCTGCTCGGCGACGCGCCGGACGCGGACGGCGAGCTGGCCTCCATCGGCATCTCCGAGAACACCACGGCGCCGGACGACCCGGTGCTGGCGCGGCTGTTCCCGGACGCCTACCGCGACGACGGCGAGGCCGCGGGGGAGTTCCGCCGCTACACCGAGATGGGGCTGCGCGACGGCAAGCGCGAGGCCGCCGAGACCGTCCTTGGGGCGCTGCGCCAGGAGGGCACGGACGCCGTCCTGGACGAGAAGCAGGCGCAGGCGTGGCTGCGGGCGCTGAACGACGTCCGGCTCGCGCTCGGCACCCGGCTCGACATCACCGAGGACTGGTACGAGCAGGCGGAGAGCATGGACCCGCGCGACTCCCGCGCCCCCATGTTCGCGGCGTACGACTGGCTCACGATGCTGCAGGAGAGCCTCGTCCGCGCGCTCTGAAGGGCGGCGGGCGAGCCCGTCCACACCTGGCCAAACTGGACATCACCGATTGTCGGGACGCCTGTGCGGAGCGTTGTTAGCGTTGTCGCAGGGGACTGAGGGGCCCGCCGCCGCGGGCCGCGGACTACTCGGAGGCGTCCATGTCGGCAGTGGGGACCGGTACCAAGCCGGTCGGCGCGATGGAGCTCGGGGACCATCTGGCCCTCATCTTCGACAACGACGAGGAACGGCGGTCGATCATGGCCGCGTACGCCCGCGACGGGGTCGCCGCGGGGCACAAGGTCATCTACATCTCGGACGGCGTCCGCGCGGGCGACGTCCTCGGCTGGCTGCTCGCCGAGCACGAGACCACGGGCCCGGCCCGCCACGGCGCCCCGGAGGGCGCGGCGGTCGACCTCGCCGCGGCCATGGAGGACGGGCACTTCGTCGTCCGGACGGCCGAGGAGACGTTCCTGGCGAGCGGCCGGTTCGACCCGTCCGAGAGCCTCCAGCTGATGGCGACCGAGATCGACATCGCGCTCGTCCAGGGGTACTCGGGCGTGCGGATCGCGGGGGAGGCGCGGTTCTCGCTGCGCCGCTGGCCCGGCACCCACCAGCACGGCGACTTCGAGCGGATGCTGGACGAGGTCTTCATGACGACCGACCTGAAGGCGATGGCGATCTGCCAGTTCGACCGGCGGTGGTTCGAGGGGGGCCGGCTCGCGGACGTGGAGGCCGCCCACATGGGGCGCGTGCGCGCCAACGACTACTACGACGACGGGACGCTGCAGATCAGTCCCCTGTTCAGCCCGCCCGGGGCGCGGGTCTCGGGCGTCATTGACGCGGCGACCCGCCCCGCCGCCGCGTCCGTGCTGGAGTCGATCAAGACCCGGACCGGCCTGCTCTGCCTCGACCTGGAGGGCCTGGAGGCCTGCGACCCGGACGGCCTGCGGATGCTGACCGGGGCCGACCGTCCCGCACGCGACCGGGGCCTGCTGCTGCGCGGCGTGCCCGCCGAGGTGCACGCCGGGCTCCGCGCCGAGGGCCTGGACGGGGCCCCCGGCGTCTCGATCGAACGCGCCGCCGGCTGAGCCACGCGGGGCCTTCGGCGACCGAGGAGGAGGCATGGGATCCGGGCAGGTCCGCGACGCCGACGCCGGCGACGACATCGAGGCGCGGGCGGTCGGCGACATGTGGTTCGGCGACCACCTGTGCCTCGCGTACGTCAACGACGAGGAGCGCCGGGCCGTGCTGGCGACGTTCCTCGACGACGGGCTGCGGGCCGGCCACGATCTCGTCTACCTGGTGGACGGCGATCCGGCCGAGGCCGCCGCCGCGCGGCTCCGGGACCGGCTCCGCGACCGGTTCGGGGCGGCGCTCAGCGACGGCCGCCTGACCGTCCTGCCGACCGCCGGGACCGACCTCGGCGCCGTGCTCGACGAGGCGCTGGCGCGGGGCCGCACGGGCGTGCGGGTCACCGCGCAGGCGTGCCCGTCGCTGCGCGGCTGGCCGGGGACGGAGCGGTTCGCCGCCTTCGAGGACGCCGTCCACCGCGCCGTAGGCCGGGCCGGGCGCGCGATGGCGCTGTGCCAGTTCGACCGGCGCTGGTTCGACGGCGGCCACCTGCGCGAGATCGAGGCGCGGCACGGCGGGCGGGTGCGGGCCGACGCCGTGCACGACGACGGGGTGCTGACGATCGTGCCGCTGTTCGCGCCGCCCGGCCTCCGGCTGTCCGGCGCGATCGACGAGTCGACGCTGCCCGCGCTGGTGGGGGCGCTGCGCGACGTCGGCGGCGGCGCCGCGCACGTGTGCCTCGACCTGTCCCGGCTCGAGTTCTGCGACCTGGACGGGCTGCGCACCCTGATCCGCGCCAACGAGATGAGCAGCGTCCTGGACCGGCAGGTGATCCTGCGGTCGATGCCGGGCTGCATGGAGCTGATGATGCGGGCCGCGGGCTGGGACACCGCGCCCGGCATCGTTTTGGAGAGCGCGCCGTGAACGGATCGCCGGGAGCCCTCGGAGGCGGTCCCGCCGTGGCCGGCCCGCGCGGGCCGGAGGCAGGCCGGGACCTGTTCGCGCACCGGGCCCTGCTGTACGGGTCGCGGCAGGACTTCCTGCTGTCGGCCGTTCCGTTCCTGCGGGACGGGCTGCGCGCGGACGAGGCGGTCGTCGCCGTCGTGGCGCCGCCGGTGTCCGGCGAGCTCCGCGGGCAGCTCGGCCCGAAGACCGTCGCGGGCATCGAGTTCATCGACGCGGCGGAGTGGTTTGGCGGCCCGGTGCAGGCGCTGGCGGCCTGCCACGACCGGGCGCGCGCCGACTGGTGGCCCCGCGGGCGGCTGCGGCTGCTCGCCGAGCCCGTCTGGGCCGGCCTGACCCCGCTGGAGACACGGGAGTGGAAGCGGCACGAGTGCCTGCTGAACGTGGTGTTCGCCGGCACCCCCTCGACGATCGTGTGCGCGTACGACACGGCGGGACTGCCCGGGCACGTCCTGGAGGGCGCGGCCCGCACCCACCCCGAGCTGACCGGCCCGGAAGGGACGGCCGTGAGCAGGCGCTTCACCGATCCGGCCGAGTACTACGCCGAATGCAACGCCGGCCCGCTGCCGCCGCCCCCGTCGGCGGCGGCGCGCCGGACGTTCGCGGCGGGCGGCCTGCCGGCGCTGCGCGACTTCCTGACCGCCGAGGCCGCCCGGCACGGCCTGCCCGGCGACCGGACGCTCCCGTTCGTCCTCGCGGTGAACGAGGTCGCGACCGGCATCGTCCGCGACGGCGGCGGCCGCGGGTCGCTGATGGTGTGGGCGGAGGACGGCGAGCTGGTGTGCGACGTCGCCGACCCGGGGCGGATGCTCGCCGACCGGTTCCTCGGGCACGTGCCGCCGGACGCGCACGGGGGCGACGCCGCGATGTGGGCCGTCCGGCGGCTGTGCCACATCGTCGAGATCCGGTCGGGCGCGCGGGGCACCAGGATCAGGCTGCGCGTCCGGCTCGGCTGAGGCCCCGCGTGCGGGGCGGGCGCAGGGGGCGGGCGCCGCCGGGCGCGGGAGGGCCGCCGGGTAGCCTTCGGGCATGCTGACGATCGAGCGCGCCCTGGTGGAGCAGATCATCGCGCATGCGCGCGCCGACCACCCCGACGAGGCCTGCGGCATCATCGCCGGCCCGATCGGCTCGGACCGTCCCGTCCGGTTCGTCGCCATGGTCAACGCCGAGCGGTCCCCGACCTTCTACCGGTTCGACTCGCAGGAGCAGCTGAAGGTGTGGCGGGAGATGGACGACCGGGACGAGGAGCCGGTGGTGATCTACCACTCCCACACCGCCACCGAGGCGTACCCGTCCCGCACGGACATCTCCTACGCGTCCGAGCCCAACGCGCACTACGTGCTCGTGTCGACGCGCGAGCAGGACGAGACCGAGTTCCGGTCGTTCCGGATCGTGGACGGCGAGGTGACCGAGGAAGAGGTCTCTGTCGTGGAGGTCTACGCGGGCTGATGGCGGCGGGAAGCGGCGAGGCGGCGGCCGGTAAACTGGACACCATGGGGACGAGCGGGCATGGGACGCGCGGCGTGCGGCGCCGCGCCGGGTCCGCCGCCGTGCCTCCCGTGCAGAGCTTCCTGTTCGGGCACTCGCGCGCCGAAGTCGTCTACGACTGTCGCTGACGCGCTGATCACGCCTGGAATCATCCCGCCGCCCGCCCGGTTGTGACGCAGAGGGCGGGCAAGCCCCGTACGACGTAGAAGGAGATCACCGCGATGGCGATCGAGGTCCGGATCCCGACGATCCTGCGCAACCTCACCGGCGGCGAGAAGGCCGTCGAGGGCAAGGGCGACACGCTCGACGAGCTGTTCGCCGACCTGGACACCCGGCACGCCGGCCTGCGCGACCGGCTGGTGGACGACAAGGGCCTGCGCAAGTTCGTCAACGTGTACCTCAACGACGAGGACGTGCGCTTCCTCGGCGGGCTGGAGACGCAGGTCGCCGACGGCGACAGCGTCACCATCCTTCCGGCAGTGGCCGGCGGCTGAGCCGGGCCGGCATGCGTTTCGACTCACTGCTGGACTCCCTCGGCCGCACGCCGCTGGTCGGTCTGCCGCGGCTGTCGCCGAGCGAGGACGTCAGGCTCTGGGCCAAGCTGGAGGACCGCAACCCCACCGGTTCGGTGAAGGACCGCCCCGCCCTCTACATGATCGAGAAGGCGGAGAAGGAGGGGCTGCTCACGCCGGGCTGCACCATCCTGGAGCCGACGTCCGGTAACACGGGCATCTCGCTGGCCATGGCCGCCAAGCTGCGCGGCTACGAGATGGTGTGCGTGATGCCCGAGAACACCTCGGCCGAGCGTCGCCAGCTCCTGGAGATGTGGGGCGCCCGGATCATCTCCTCGCCGGCGGCGGGCGGCTCGAACGAGGCCGTCCGGGTGGCGAAGGGGCTGGCGGAGGAGAACCCCGAGTGGGTGATGCTCTACCAGTACGGCAACGAGGCCAACGCGCTCGCGCACTACGAGACGACCGGCCCGGAGATCCTCGCCGACCTGCCGACGATCACGCACTTCGTCGCCGGACTCGGCACCACCGGCACGCTGATGGGCGTCGGCCGGTACCTGCGCGAGCAGGTGCCGGACGTCAAGATCGTCGCGGCGGAGCCCCGGTACGGGGAGCTGGTGTACGGGCTGCGCAACATCGACGAGGGCTTCATCCCCGAGCTGTACGACGAGTCGGTGCTGACCACCCGGTTCTCGGTCGCGTCGCGGGACGCGCTGCGCCGCACCCGCGAGCTGCTGGAGCTGGAGGGCGTCTTCGCGGGCATCTCGACGGGCGGCGCGCTGCACGCGGCGCTCGGGATGGCGGCCAAGGCGGTCAAGGCCGGCGAGCGGGCCGACATCGCGTTCGTCGTCGCCGACGGCGGCTGGAAGTACCTGTCCACCGGCGCGTACGGCGGCACCCTGGAGGAGGCGGAGGCCCGCCTCGAAGGCCAGCTCTGGGCCTGACCCGTTCCGGGACGCGGCCCGCCCGGCCCCGCCCGAACCGGACCCGGCACGTTCCGGTGCACGTCCGGCACTGTAGAGTGCCTAGTCGAACGTGATTCTAGAACGTGCCGGTGCCGGGGTGGCGCGCAGGGAGGGACGATGAGCGGATTCGGTGAGGCGACCGCGGTCGAGCGGGTCGGCGACGGCCGGTACGAGATCGTCCTGGACGCGGGCTACGGCATCAACGGCGCGCTCAACGGCGGCTACCTGATGGCGGTCCTCGCCCGCGCCGCCGTGGACGCCTCCCCGCACGAGCACCCCGTCTCGACCGCGGCCACCTTCCACCGCGTCGCCAGGGCGGGCCGCGCCCGGCTGGTCGTCGACACGCGCAAGGAGGGCCGCACGGCCGCCGCGTCGCTGGTCACGCTCCTCCAGGACGACCGTCCCGCCGTGGACGCGCTGATCACCACCGGCACCCTCGACCCGGCCACCGAGCCCGACTACGCCGCCGGGCCCCTGGCCACGATGCCGCCGCTGGAGGAGTGCACCGACGTGCGGCCCCCCACCGGCGCCGGCGACTTCGCCGACCAGGTCGACATGCGCTTCGACCGGACGACGATGGGCTGGCTCGACGGGCAGCCGCTCGGGCGCCCGGAGGTCCGCGGCTGGTTCCGGCACCGCTGCGGCCACACCTTCGACGCCTACTCCCTCGCGCTGGCCGTGGACGCGCTGCCGCCGGTCGCGCTGAACCTCGGCGCGCAGGGCTGGGCGCCGACCGTCGAGCTGACCTGGCACATGCGGGCCGTCCCGGCGCCGGGCTGGCTCGCCGTGCTCGGCACCGGGCGGCTGCTCGCCGGCGGCTGGTTCGACGAGGAGGTCGAGGTGTGGGACACCGCCGGCCGCCTCGTCGCGCAGAGCCGCCAGATCGCCCGCGCCCCGCGCTCCAGCGCCTGATCCGAGCGGCCGATCCCGGCACCGGAGTCCGCCCGCGCCTGAGCCCGGCGCCTGAGCCCGGCGGCTGAGTCCGCCCGCCCCTCAGCCGGCGTGCCTTGAGCCCGGCGCGCCGAGCGGCGGAAAGCACGGCGTTTCGCGGCGCGCGACGACTGGATCACGCGTCCGCGGCGTGAGCTGGACGGTTTTCCGGCGTGTGACGGTGTGATGTCCAACGCATGACGCACCTGCGCGGGGCCCTGTCGCTTAGCCTTGGGCACCATGTCAGATCCATCCCGGGCGGACGGCCACCAGGACGCGCCCATCGGGATCTTCGACAGCGGGTTCGGGGGCCTCACGGTGGCCCGCGCCGTCCTCGACCAGCTGCCGAACGAGCCGATCGTCTACCTGGGCGACTCCGCCCGCCAGCCGTACGGTCCGCGGCCGATCGCGGAGGTCCGGGCCTACGCCCTGGAGATGCTCGACGAGCTCGTCGACGAGGGCGTGAAGATGCTGGTCATCGCCTGCAACAGCGCCAGCTCGGCGATGCTGCGCGACGCCCGGGAACGCTACGACGTCCCGGTCGTGGAGGTCATCAACCCGGCGACCCGGCGCGCGGCCCGCGCCACGTCCAACGGGCGGGTCGGGCTGATCGCGACCCAGGCCACCGTGACCAGCCGCGCCTACGAGGACGCGTTCGCCGCCGCGCCGCACATCGAGCTCGTCAGCGCCGCCTGCCCCCGCTTCGTCGAGTTCGTCGAGGCGGGCGTGACGATGGGCGGCGAGCTGCTCGAGGCCGCCCGGGGGTATCTGCGTCCGATTATGGACGCCGGGTGCGACACCCTCATTCTCGGCTGCACCCATTACCCGCTTCTGACCGGCGTTATCTCGTATGTCGTCGGAGACGGCGTCACACTGGTGTCAAGCGCCGATGAGACCGCCAAGGACGTGTATCGGGTTCTGCACGATCGGGGGCTGGCCCGCGCCGAGGGGACGCCCCGGCCACGGCACCGGTTCCGCGCCACCGGGGACCCCGACGTGTTCGCCGAGCTCGGCCGCCGGTTCCTCGGGCCCGAGATCGGCGCGGTGGAGACGACGTTGAGCAATGCTCTTACTACTTGACCACCTGATTCCTCGGGGACACAAGAGGAGGAGTGAGCGTGCGGGTCACTGTGATCGGCTGCTCCGGCAGTTTCCCGGGGCCGGACAGCCCCGCGTCCAGCTACCTGATCGAGGCGGGCGGCTACGCGCTGGTGCTCGACCTCGGGAACGGGGCGCTCGGGTCGCTGCAGCGGTTCCGCTCGCTGTACGAGATCGACGCCGTCTGCATCTCGCACCTGCACGCCGACCACTGCCTGGACCTGTGTGGGTACTGGGTGGCGCGCACCTACCGGCCCGGCGGCCCGGTGCCCCGCATCCCCGTGTACGGCCCCGCGGACACCGCCGCCCGCATGGCCCGCGCCTACGACCTCGAACCGGACCCCGGCATGTCGGGGACGTTCGAGTTCCGCACGCTGCGCCGCGGCCCCTACGAGATCGGACCGTTCCGGGTCACGACGGCGCTGATGCCGCACCCGGTCGAGGCGTACGCGTTCCGCATCGAGCACGGCGGCAGGACGCTCGCCTACTCGGGCGACACCGGCGCGTCGGAGGCCCTGGTCGAGCTGGCGTCCGGCGCCGACCTGTTCCTCTGCGAGGCGTCCTTCCTGGACGGGCCGGGCCTGCCGTCCGAGCTGCACCTGACCGCCAGGGAGGCCGCCGAGCACGCCGCCCGCGCGGGCGTGGGGCGGCTCGTCCTCACCCACCTCGTGCCGTGGAACGACCCGGACATGTCCCTCAAGGAGGCCAGGGCGGGCTCCTACGACGGCCCCATCGAGCTGGCCAGGGTGGGCGCCCGTTACACCCTGTGAGTCCCGCTAGGGTTGGGCGCATGGCCCGTCCCGATGATCGCGCGAACGACCAGCTCCGTCCCGTCCGCATCCAGCGCGGGTGGCTCGACCACGCGGAGGGGTCGGTGCTCGTCGAGTTCGGCGCCACCCGGGTGCTGTGCGCCGCGTCCGTGCAGGAGTCGGTGCCCCGCTGGCGGCGCGACAGCGGCCTCGGCTGGGTCACCGCCGAGTACGCGATGCTGCCGCGCGCCACCAACACCCGCAACGACCGGGAGTCGGTGAAGGGGCGGATCGGCGGGCGCACCCACGAGATCTCCCGGCTGATCGGCCGGTCGATCCGGGCCTGCCTGGACCTCAAGGCGCTCGGCGAGAACACCGTCCAGCTCGACTGCGACGTCCTGCAGGCCGACGGCGGCACCCGCACCGCCGCGATCACCGGCGCGTACGTGGCGCTGGCCGACGCGGTGGGCTGGATGCGCGAGCGGCGGCTGCTCAGGGGCGACCCGCTCATCACCTCGGTGTCGGCGGTCAGCGTCGGCGTCGTGGACGGCGAGCCCCGCCTCGACCTGTGCTACGAGGAGGACTCCGCCGCCGGGACGGACATGAACGTCGTCTGCACCGGCGACGGCCGGTTCGTGGAGGTGCAGGGCACCGCCGAGGGCACCCCGTTCGACCGGTCCGAGCTGGACGCGCTGCTCGACCTCGCCGCGGGCGGCTGCGCGGAGCTGACCCGGCTCCAGGCCGAGGCGCTCGGCCGATGACGCGGATCGTGCTGGCGACCCGCAACCGCGGCAAGGTCGCCGAGCTGCGCCGGATCCTCGACGGGCTGGACGTGGTGGGCCTGGAGGAGTTCCCCGGCGCCCCCGACGTGCCCGAGACCGAGCCGACCTTCGAGGGCAACGCGCTGCTGAAGGCCCGCGCGGTCGCCGCGTTCACCGGTCTGCCCTCGGTCGCCGACGACTCCGGCCTGTGCGTGGACGCGCTGAACGGCATGCCCGGCGTGCTGTCCGCCCGCTGGTCGGGGCGGTTCGGCGAGGGCGACCGGGACGCCGCCAACCTGTGGCTCGTCCTCGACCAGGTCGCCGACGTGCCCGACGAGCGGCGCGGCGCCGCCTTCCTGTGCGTGGCCGCGCTCGTCGTCCCCGGCGGCGCCGAGCACTGCGTGGAGGGGCGGATCCGCGGCACGCTGATCCGGGAGCCGCGCGGCACCGGCGGCTTCGGCTACGACCCGGTCTTCGTCCCGGACGGCGCGACCCGCACGACCGCCGAGATGACCGCCGAGGAGAAGGACGCGATCAGCCATCGCGGGCGCGCCTTCCGCGGCCTGGCCGAGATCCTCCCCGGCGCCCTGGACGCAGCCGGGCTCCGCTGAGGCGGGAACTGGGCGGGAAACAGGGCGGGAAAAACGGGCGGGCATGACAACCGGGACGCCCGCCGCGGGGGTTATCGGGGGTGTAGGGAAACCCTCCCCCGAGGAGCAACATGATCGACAAGGGCCTTGTCCGCCGCGGGCCGGTGCTCGCGCTCGCCGCGCTCGGCGGGGCGGGCGTCCTCGCCGCCGGGATCTGGCTGGCGGCCGGGCCGGACGACCCGGTGACCACGCGGCCGGTGGCGGCGAAGAACGCGGTGACGTACCCCGCCGGGCAGCGGGCGACGCCGTCCCCGACACCGTCCCCGACCGCGCCCCCGACGGCGGCCCCGACCGTGACGCCGTCCCCGACCGCGACGCCGACCTGCGTACCCGCGCGCCCCACGCCCCGTCCGGTGCCGCCCGAGCCGACGGTACGGCCCTCGCGCCCGCCGAAGGCCGCGAAGCCCGCCTCCCCGGTGCCCAGCACGTCCGCCACCCCGGTGCCCGCGAAACCCGCGCCCGCCTCGCCGAGGCCCGCGAAACCAGCGCCCACCGCTCCGAAGCCCGGAACCCCGGAGCCGGCGAGCCCGCCGCCGGGATGCGCGACGTATCCGACCGACGCCGCGCGTCCGCCGGCGGCGCCCGCACCGGTCCGGCCGGGGGACGAGCCCACGGTGGTGCCCGCGCCGCCCGGCGCCCCGTCGCCGAGGTAGGTGCGGTCTGTCCACGTTGAGCACCGAGGAGGAGGTCCGCGGGGCCGAGGGCTCGTTCGACGAGTTCGTCACCGCCACCGCGGGCCGCCTCCTGCGCACGGCCGTGTTCCTGGTCTACGACCGGCACCTCGCCGAGGACCTGCTGCAGGTCGCCTACGAGCGGGTGGTGCGGCGGTGGCGGCGGCTCGCGGACGGCAACCCGGAGGCGTACGCGCGCCGGGTGCTGGTCAACCTCGCGATCGACGAGAACAAGCGCCGGTCGCGGCGCCGCGACACCCCGGTCGGGTCGGTCGCCGACGTGGAGCGGCTCGCGGGCGCGCCCGCCGCGCCTGGGGCCGGCGCGGGCGACCTCGACGAGGTGCTGCGCGCGCTGCCCGCGAAGCAGCGGGCGGTCGTCGTCCTGCGCTACTGGTGCGACCTGAGCGAGCACGAGATCGCCGAGACGCTCGGGATCTCCCGGGGGACGGTGAAGAGCCACGCCGCGCGGGCCATGGCGGCGCTGCGGGAGCACATGACGGAGGGCCGGGCATGAACGACGAGCTCGACGCCCTGCTGCGCGACCACTACCGCGCGGCCGCGGACGAGATCCACGCGGACCCCGGGACCGTCCGCAGGTTTCAGGAGGCGGGGCGCGCGACCGCCCCGGCGTGGCGGGCCCGGCTGCGGCGCTGGGCGCTCCCGGGCGTGGCGGCGGCCGTCACCGCCGCCGTCCTGGTGGCGGTCGCGGTGCTGCTGTGGCCCGGCGCCGGACGGCCCGAGCCCGCGCGCCCGCTGACACCGCCCGAGACGTCGTCCTCGCCCGCGGACCCCCGGCGCACTCCCGAGCCGCCGCCGAGCGTCACGAGCGTGCCCACCCCGCTTCCGACGTCTCCGGGTCGGCCCGTCCTGCCCTCGCCGAGCGGACCGGGTGGATCGGGTGGACCGGCCTCACCGGCCTCACCGGGCGGCATAGAGCCGAGCGCGACCCCGGTGGTGCCTCCGCCCGCCGGCGTTACGAATGAACCAGGAGCCTGACGAACGTGCCGTCCCAGCCGGTGCGCAGTTCCATCAGGTCGACCAGGAGGCGGACGGTCCAGAGCCCGAAGCCGCGCTGGAGCGCCGAGTCGGGCGGGACGTAGCCGGTCAGCGGTCCGGGCGCGGGATGCCAGAAGCCGTGGTCGCCGACCTCGCAGATCAGGTCGGGGCCGTCCTGCCAGACCCAGAGGCCGATCGGGGGCGTGCCGTGCTGGAGCCCGTTGGCGGCGACCTCGTTAACGGCGGTGACGAGGTTCTGCGCCGCCTGTTTGGACAGGCCGTGCTTGTGGGCCCGCTCGCCGACGAACGACCGCAGGCCGTGCAGGTCGGCGCCGTCGATGGGCAGGTAGTCGGCGTCGGATGGCCGGTCGAGGCGGACGCGCCGGTCGCAGCCCGCCCCGAACACGACAGGGTCGACGTACTCGCTGTTGCCGCCGTCGTGCCCCCCGGTCACCAGCAGCGGATGGGTGCGCCGGGCCTCGTTGAGGATGCGCGCGGGCAGCGTCTCGGTGTCGTAGGGGCACAGCGCGCGCGCGTCCGTCTCCCCGAACACGACGTTGATGAGGGACTCGTAGCGGACCCATTCGAGCGCCTGCCGCTCGCTCCACCCGTCCCAGACCGGTTCGGCGAGGGCGCACACCGGGCGCGGGGCCTTCTCCCGCACCATGTTCTGGTAGTCGCGAAGCGTGCGGACGGGGTGCTCGTAAAAGACGGCGGAGTCGATGTAGTCGATCGCGCCGCCGTACGGGGCGAGCGTGTCGCGCAGGGCGGTCAGGTTCGGCTCGCGCGCCACCGCGACGACGGCCTGGTCCCGTTCGAGGCCGGCCTTCAGGTACGGGACGGTGACCGAGAGGAACTCGTCGGTGCCGCCGTACAGGAAGGCCCTGTGCTCCAGCGCCATCAGCAGAGGCCTCCCGTCTGCGGGATCCCTCGCCCGCGGGCGAGGCCGGGCAGCCGGTGCCAGCCGACCATCTCGATGACGTGCTCCACGTCCGGCGAAAGGTGGTCGAGGACCAGCGACGCGTCGGCGGGCAGCCGGGTGGCGTGCCGGGCCAGCAGGTGCAGCGCGCCGAGGTCGATGAAGCCCAGCCGCGAGAGGTCGAGGTGGACGCTGCCGCCGCCGTGCCGCACCTGCGACAGCTTCTCGGCGAACACCGAGTGCCGGGCGGCGTCCAGCTCCCCTTCGACGCGCAGCCCGTCCGGTTCGAATGTGCGCACTATCTTCAGGATCCCGTCATCGAATTCGGGGTTCACTTCCACGAGGACCTCGTGTGTGTCGCGAAGGGCGATGAGCTGGTCGGGAGGGCACGCGCGCCGGTCGATCTGGCAGATCGCCATCGCCATGGTGCTCGGCGAGACGGCGTCGCCGACCCGGTGCTCGCAGCCCAGCATCAACCTGAGGTCGGATGATCCGGGCCGGTCCAGCAGCCAGCTGTAGTCGGTGGTGAGCCGGACGGCGCGAAAGCCCTGGTCGAACGCCGCACCGACCTCGCGGCCGATGGTGTCGGCCATCTTGGCCGGTTCGAAGGCGCCGTTCCGGCCGAGGCACGCGTCCGGCCGTGTGATCACCCGCAGCTGGCCCGATCTCAGGTGCTCGTGCACGTCGACCCGGTGCGCGGTCCCGAGGCCCGGCAGCCGCTCGGGCGGCGTGTCGGTGACGCACACGACCTTCTCTCGGGTTCGCAGGCCCTCCTGGATGAAGGGCTCGATGATCCGGTCGCGCTCTTCCGGGCCACTGTAGGCCAGCCAGCCGTGGTCTCCCGGCCGGACGTCGCTCACAGGGCGCTTGGCGAACCAGGGTGTCTCCATGGCCTGCCCATCGGATGTAGTGCGGATTCGTTCAGAGTACGCCGGATGGTCGCATTTGGAAGCCCAACGCATGGAGTTCCTCACGCTCCGTCCATCCGGACGTGGTCAGGTGGGTTCGGCAGGGTGAGGCGGAGCCGGACCGCCGTGCCGTCGTCTCCCGTCCGGATCTGGACGACGGAGCACAGGAGACGTACCGCCCACAGCCCGAACCGGCCGCCGGACGCGGCGCCGCCCGGTGTCGGCGGGACGAGCCCGAACCCGGTGCCCGGCGCCCACCGTCCTTTGTCGGTCACCTCGCAGACCAGCGCGGGCGTCCCGTCCGGCTCGTCCGTCCACAGGCGCAGGACGATGGGTGCCGCGCCGTGCCGGAGCGCGTTGGTGACGATCTCGGTGACCGCGACCAGCAGCCGCTGCCGGTCCTCCTCGGGCAGCGGCGTCTGCCGCGCGCAGTCGGCGACGTAGGCGCGCAGCCAGTACAGGTCGGGGCGGTCGATGTCCAGCGTGGCGGCGTCGGCGGGCGGCGGGGGCAGCGGCTCGTCGTCGCACTGGCCGCAGAACGTCCACGGGTTCAGGAAGCCGGGGTTGGCGACGGCCCGCGGGCCCCGCACGGTCTCCGGGTGGGTCTTGCGCCCGGCCGCGACGACCGACGCCGGCAGCGAGGCCGCGTACGGGCACATGATCGCGGCCCCGGTGCCGCGGAACGCGATGTTCAGCACGGCCTCCGCGCGCTGCCATTCGACGACCTCCAGCGGCGGGCGCGTCGCCCACACCGGTTCGCCGAGCAGCCGGAGCCGGCGCCCCTGCCGCGCGGTGTCGCAGGCGTCGCTCAGGCAGTCCGACAGCGTCCGGGACGGGTGTTCGTACCAGGAGGCGGCCTCGGTGAACTCGACACCGCCCGCGGCCGGCCCGAGCGCGTCGCGTAACAGTGCCTCCCGGGCGGTCCCGCACACCGCGAGGACGCGGTCGCTCTGGTCGACGCCCGCGCGCAGGAACGGGACGGCGCCGGCGAGGAACTGCTCCAGCCCGTCGAAGGGCAGCAGAAGGTGGGTGAAGGTGTCGCTCGCGGCGGTGCCCGCCGGGAGTGTGGTCATGGTGTCACCGACTGCGCGTGGCGGACGGACCCGTCCAGCGTAGGACGGCTTTCCCCCGCCTGCCGAGACCTTCTTTTCACATACTGGGGCGGCCGCCGGCCGTCCCGACCGGAACCCGCACGGCGGTGCGTCCCTAACCGCCGCGACGGGCGGATCTCCGCGCCGGAGGGCGCCGCCGAGGGCGGAACAGGGCGGCACGGAGCCCCGGGGCGAGGTGCCGGATTAATTCATCACGCGGCATCGACGCGACGGGTTCCACGCCGATGATGTAGCGGACGAAGATCAGCCCGGCGAGCTGGGTGCCGAAGGCCGCGGCGCGCGCTTGGGCCTCCGGGCCGCCCGCGTACTCGGCGATGCGGCCGATGATCTCGCGCTCGATGAGGTCGCGGACCAGCCGGGTCAGCTCCGGGTCGTGCACCGCGTTGCGCACGAGGAACACGAGCGGGCCGCCCTTCTCGGGGTCGTCCCACACGGACAGCTGCGCCTCCAGGACGCGTTCGGGCAGCGTGGCCGGGTCGCCGGGCAGCGCGCCCGCGAGCACGTCGGGAGGGTTGGCGACCAGGCCCAGCACCGCGGCGAACAGCCCCCGCTTCGACCCGAAGAAATAGCTGATCAGCGCGGCGTCGACGCCGGCCTCGGCGGCGATGGACCGCATAGTGACCGCGGCGTACCCGTCGGCGAGGAAGCGGCGCCGGGCCACCGCGAGGATCGCCTCCCGGGTGTCGGGGCCGCCGCGGCGGCGGCCCCGGGACGCTCCGGATTTATTCATCACAGTTGAAATATAGCCGGGCCGGAGGCCAGGGTCGAGGAGACGCAGAGCACTGAAAGACCTACTCAGGAGGCTTCTCATGGCCACCGGCAAGGAAGGGCCGAGCACCGTCCATCGCGCGGTGCTGCCGGCCGTGATGCTGTCCCTCGCGACGGTCGTGTCGGCCGTGGCATCCCTCAACACCGCGGTGCCGTCCATTGCCCGCGACACCCACGCCGGGCTGACCGAACTCGCGTGGATCATCGACGCGTACGCGCTCGTGTTCGCCGCGCTGCTGCTGCTCGGCGGCGCCATCGGCGACCGGTACGGGCGCCGCCGCGCGCTCGCCGCCGGACTCGTCGTCTTCGGCGCGGGCTCGGCCGCCGCGGCGCTCGCGAGCGACCCGAACTGGCTGATCGCGATGCGCGGCGTCCTCGGCGTCGGCGCCGCCCTGGTGATGCCGGCGACGCTGTCGACGATCACCTCGACGTTCCCGGCCGAGCAGCGCACCCGCGCGGTCGGCGCCTGGGCCGGCGTCGCCGGCGCCAGCGGCATCTTCGGCCTGCTGGTGTC
Organism: Actinomadura sp. B10D3; assembly: GCF_039871695.1. Taxonomy (NCBI): domain Bacteria; kingdom Bacillati; phylum Actinomycetota; class Actinomycetes; order Streptosporangiales; family Thermomonosporaceae; genus Actinomadura; species Actinomadura sp. B10D3. The sequence continues at coordinate 57,980 of NZ_JBDPLY010000035.1, read as the reverse complement.
GGGGAGCCTGCTGGAGGCGTGGTCGTGGCGGTCGGTGTTCTGGATGAACGTCGTGCTCGCCGCCGTCGCGCTCGTCGCCACGCTCGCCGTCGTCCCCGAGTCGGCCGAGCCGGACGCGCCGCGCCTCGACCTGACCGGCGCCGTGATCACGGTCGCCGGGCTCGGCGCCGGCGTCTACTCGATCATCGAGGCGCCGGTGGAGGGCTGGGGCAGCCCGCGCACGCTGCTCGGCCTCGCCGCCGCGGTCGTCATCCTCGCCGGGTTCGTCCTGTGGGAGCTGAAGCGCCAGAACCCGCTGCTCGATCCGCGGCTGTTCCGCATCCGGGCGTTCTCCGCGGGCGCCCTCACGATCACCCTCCAGTTCTTCGCCTTCTTCGGCTTCGTCTTCATCGTCCTGCAGTACCTGCAGCTGGTGAAGGGCGACAGCGCGCTGGTGGGCGCGCTCAGCCTGCTGCCCATGGCGCTGACGATGATGCCGTTCGCCCGGGGCGTCGCGCCGCGGCTCGCCGGCCGGCTCGGCCCGCGCCGCGTCATCACCGCCGGCCTGCTCCTCGTCGCCCTCGCGATGCTGATCTTCTCCTTGCTGGACGAGGACAGCACCTACTGGCTGCTGCTCGCGGGACTCGTCCCGTTCGGCGCCGGCATGGGGCTCGCCATGACCCCGTCCACCGCATCCATCACCGACGCGCTGCCCGTGGAGAAGCAGGGCGTCGGCTCGGCGATGAACGACCTCGCCCGGGAGCTGGGCGGCGCGCTCGGCATCGCCGTCCTCGGCAGCATCCTGCAGTCCACGTACCGCGCGAATCTGAACGTGGACTCCCTGCCGGGTCCGGTCGCCGAGCAGGCCGAGTCGTCCCTGGCGGTCGCGCTGCGGATCGGACCGCAGGTCGCCGACCAGGCGCGGGCGGCCTTCGGCGACGGCGTCCAGTCGGCGTTCCTCACCGCGTCGATCGCGCTCGCCGTCACCGCGGTCATCGTCGCGGTGCTGTACCGCGCGCCCCGGCGCGAGGCCGCCGTTCCCGCCGCCGGGGCGGCCGGGCGGGGCGCCGCGCTCCCGGCCGGTGGACGACCCGCCGCGCCGTCCGGGAACAGCCGCTAAGCTGAACGCGCCTCCGGACGGAGGCGCCCGCGGGCGTGGCGAAATCAGGTATACGCGGCAGGTTTAGGTCCTGTTGGTGGCGACACCGTGGGGGTTCGAATCCCCCCGCCCGCACCAGGCCCGCGCTCGGCGCGGGCCTGGTGCGTTGCCGACCGGCTTCCTGGCGGGTGCGCTGCTAGACCTCGAGGTCGCGGCGGAGGCGCTCGACGTGCCCGGTGGCCTTCACGTTGTAGTAGGCCTTCTCGATCCTGCCGTCCGCCCCGATGACGAACGTGGACCGGATGACGCCGACGACGACCTTGCCGTACAGCTTCTTCTCCCCGTACGCGCCGTAGGCCTTGAGGACCTCGGCGTCCGGGTCGGACAGGAGCGGGAAGGTCAGCCCCTCCTTCTCCCGGAACTTCGCGAGCTTGGCGGGCTTGTCGGGGGAGATGCCGACGACGGTGACGCCCGCGTCCTCCAGCTCGGGCAGGCTCCCCTCGAAGTCGACCGACTCCTTGGTGCAGCCGGGCGTCATCGCCGCGGGGTAGAAGTACAGGATCACGCGCTTGCCGCGCAGCGAGGACAGCGACACCGGGACGCCCCCGGCGTCGGGAAGCTCGAACTCGGGGGCGACGTCGCCCGGCTGCAGCCGCTCGGACACCCTGTCCCGCCTTTCGCTCGGATGGTGGCACACCACCGTACCGGCTGGGATGTGGCGGGCGTCCGGCGGGAAGACCTGCCACACTGTTCGGATCATGTTTGGCTCGTCATGGTTCGTCCCGCACGAGTCCGCCCGACACGATAAGGACACGGCATGGCTGACAGGAGCCGCGATCCCGCGGCGCTGGAACGGGAGATAGAGCTACGCCGCCAGGAGCTGGCCCGCACCGTCGACGAGCTCGCCGACCGGCTCAACCCCAAGCACGTCGCGCAGCGGGGCGCCGAGCGGCTGAGGGAAGAGGCGGACCAGGTCGCCAAGGCGGTCGGCGCGCTGGTGCGCCCGTCCGGTGAGGCCAAGGACCAGGAGGACGACCGCGAGGGCGGTCAGCTCGACAAGCGGCTGCTGCTCGCGGGCGCCGCCGCGGCCGTCACCGTGACCGCCCTGGTCCTGTGGCGCCGTAGGCGCAGGCGCCGCTGAGGCCGATCCTGGAGGCGCCGGTCCGCGGTTTGCGGCCGGCGCTTCGGCGTGCCGGGATCACGCCGCCCCACTGCCGGGCGGAGTAGGTGAGGAGTTCGGCCACGCCGCGCAGCTCGGCGAGCTCCTCGCGGCAGGGCGGGCAGCCGCGCAGGTGCGCCGACAGCTCGTCGGCCTCGGCGCCCGCCAGCCGTCCGATGGCATAGACGCCGAGGCCGATCCGGTACGCCCCGCAATCCGTTCCTCCCACGCCATGGAGTACGGAGCCGGGACCTGTGCCGTTCAGCCGAACTGCGGGAGATGGGCGCGGTGCGCCGCGAGGCCTTCGTCGAGGATGTGCTCGGCGGTGTGCTTGCTCCGGACGAACGGGTGCGCCATGAGGGCCTGCAGCGCGGTGCGGCGGTCGCCGGTGACGGCCGCCTCGGACGCCAGCCGCTCGTAGGCGTGGATCGCCTGGGTGAGGCCGCGCACCGGGCCCGGCAGCGCGCCCATCGTCAGCGGGACGGGCCCGGACCGCCCGACCAGCGACGGGACCTCGACGATCGCGTCCGCGTCGAGGGAGGGGACCGCGCCGCCGTTGCGGGTGTTGACGATCATCCGGCGCCCCTCGTCGCGGTGGATGGCGCAGATGACGTCCACCGCGAACTCCCCGTGCTCGCCGCCGCCGCGCTCGCGGGACGGGTCCGGGTCGGCCTTCCGCGACTCCGCGGCCACCTGCTCGTAGTAGCCGGGCAGCATGGCGAGGATGTCCTGCGCTCGGGTGGTGCCCTTCGCGCGCAGCTCCCCGACGACCTCGTCGTGGAAGAAGTAGTACTTGGAGTAGGAGTTCGGCAGGAACCCGAGCGCCTTCGCCAGCTCGGCCATGCGGGACGGGTCGCGCCACGGCGTCGCGCCGTCGCCGGGGACCTCCAGGCCGTCCAGCAGCAGCGGGACGTCAAGCTCGCGGCCGTCGAGCCGGAGCCGCTGCGCCCAGGTGGCGTGGTTCAGGCCGATCCAGTCGGCCTCCAGCCCTTCGAACGGGAGCCCGAGCAGGTCCGCCCACATCTCGGTGTCGCCGATGAACTGGTCGCACAGGCCGATGATGCGCGCGCCGGTGGTGCGCGCCACGGCGTCGGTGACGATGTTCGTGGGGTTGGTGTAGTTGACAATCCAGGCGCCCGGATCGGCGGCCGACGCGATCTCCAGCAGCACGGGCACCGACCGCAGCGCCATCAGGAACCCGCCCGGCCCGGCTGTCTCCTGCCCGACGACGCCGTGCTCGAGCGGGATCGACTCGTCCAGGTGCCGCGCGGCGAGCCCGCCCGGCCGGAACGTGGTGAAGATGTAGGACGCGCCGTTCAGCGCGGGCTTGAGGCCGGTGTGCGCCTCGACGGTGAACGCGGCGCCGCGCGCGGAGAACATGCCGCGGGCCAGCCGCGTCATGACGTCGAGATGCGCGGTGTCGACGTCGTGGAACGCCAGCTCGGTGCCGGCGAGGTCGTCCGCGCGGTGCAGCAGGCCCCGGATGACGCCCGGCATGTAGCCGCTGCCGGCCCCGATGATCGCGATTTTCACCGCGGCTCTCCCCGAACGTCGGTCACCGGAGCGTCTCCCATGCCCCCAACCTAGACGGTGGTGAGGGGCCGGTCAGAGGAAGGTCTTGCCTTCGCCCCGGTACGTGGGGACGGTGCGCGTGTGGCGGTCGTCCTCGATGAGGTGGAGGGCGTCGAAGCGTTCGCACAGCTCGCCGGCCTTGGTGTGGCGGAACCAGACGCGGTCGCCGATGGACAGCAGGTCGGCGGCCCGGCCGAGCAGCGGCGTCTGCACCTCGCCCGCGCCCTCGTTGCCGTCGTAGGACAGCCCGGCCGGCAGGTACGGCTGGGGGAGGCGGACGGCGTCGGCCGGCCCGGACGCCAGGTAGCCGCCGCCGAGGCAGGTCGCGACGCCGGGCCCGGGGCGCCGGACGACGGGCAGCGCGAACAGGGCGGCGGGCCGTCCGGTGAAGTTGGAGTACTGGTCGAACAGGTGCGGCTGGTAGAGGCCGGAGCCGGCGGCGACCTCGGTGACGGCGCGCTCGGCGGCGGTCGTCTCCACGCTGCCCGTGCCGCCGCCGTTGACGAACTCCAGGTCGGTCAGCTCGCGGACGGCCCGGACGATCGCGGCGCGGCGGCGGGCCAGCTCGAACCGGGACTGCCGCTGCATGGCGCGGATGACGCGGCCCCGGGCGGGACGCCCCGGCGGGAGGTCCCCGACGCCGGCGATCTGCGACTCGTAGGCCATCAGCCCGACGAGGTCGAGCGAGGGCCGCTTGAGGATCCGCTCGGCGAACGCGCCGACCTCGGCGGCGGTGCGCAGCGGGGAGCGCAGCGCGCCGATCCGGACGCGCCCGCCGAGCGGACGGTAGGAGGCGTCGATGTCGATGCAGAGCCGGATCCGCCGGTCGCCGGCCGCGGACTCGATCAGGTCGAGGTGCTCGGGGCAGTCGACCATCAGCGTGACGGCGCGGGCGGCGGCGGGGTCGGCGGCCAGCGCGGCGACGGCCGTGCGGTCGGCGGTCGGGTAGGCGACGAGGATGTCGTCGCCGACGCCCTCGGCGGCCAGCCAGAGCGCTTCCGGGAGGGTGAACGCCATGATCCCCGAGAAGCCGTCCATCGCGAGGACGTCCTCCAGGAGCGCCCGGCAGCGCACCGACTTGCTGGCGACGCGGATCGGCTTGCCCGCGGCGCGGCGTACGAGGCCGGCGGCGTTGGCGCGGAAGGCCGCCATGTCGACGACGGCGAACGGCGCCTCGATCGCGGCCGTCGCGGCGTCGTAGCGGTCCCGGAGGTTGATGCTCGTCACGTCACCCACCATAGCGGGAAAATGTGAAAAGCCCTCATATCCCGTCGGTCAGCCCGTGCGGGGGTGGGAGTCGAAGAAGTCCCAGAGCATCGCGGTGGCGCCGTCCGGCCACCGGTGCGTGCCGCCGTTGATCTTGCAGAACGTCACCGCGACGCCCCGCGCGCCCTCGCCGGTACTCCCGCACTCGGTGTCGCCGTCCGCCGCCTTCACCCGCCTGCGCGGCTCGGGCAGTCCAGCGACCTTACGCCAGAAGTCGACCGCCTCCGACACCGGCGGGAACGGGCGCCGGTCGTTGAAGTCCCGGTGCCCGCCGCCGTTGAAGGGCACGTTGCGGTCCGCGGTGCCGTGGAAGATCATCGCCGACACCGGCCGGTCCGGGTCGCAGGGGGTGACCAGCGCGCCCTCCACGACGCCGATGCCCGCCACCTTGCCCGGCCGCTCGCAGGCCATCCGGTACGCCATCCCCGCGCCGTTGGAGAACCCGGTCACGTAGACGCGCCTCGGGTCCGCCAGCCCGGCCTCGGTGATCTTGTCGATCAGCGTGGTGAGGAAGCCGACGTCGTCGATGTCGCCGATCTTCGCCGCGCCGCAGCAGGCGCCCGCGTTCCACGTGGTCATGAACCCGTCGGGGTAGGCGACGAGGAAGCCGTGTTCGTCCGACTGCTCGTCGAACCCGGTGAGGTCTCGCATCGTGCCCATGTTCGCGAGGCCGCCGTGCAGGGCGATGACGAGCGGGGGCGGGTCCGCCGGCCTGCCGTCCTTCCATGTCCCGTCCGCCACCTTGGCCGGGACGTGCAGCAGGTACTCCCGGTGGCCGATCGTGCCGACGTCGAGCTTCTGCTTGTGCGTGCCCTCGGAGGTGGGGATGCCGTCGACCTTCGCCGGACGGCCCTCCGCCGTGCCCTTCTCCGCGGGCTCCTCGGTGCAGCCCGCGAGCAGGAGGACGACCGCCATCGTCACGAGCGCGATTCGCCGCATGACGGCAAAGGTAACCTCAATACGAGCCCGCAAACTACTCACCAGTAGACAAGCCGGTCACATGCCCCCCTCGCCGGGCCTCACGGCGGCGACATGCTGCGGCGGCTCCCCGGCGCCGGGGCGGGGGAGCGCGTAAGCTCGAAGCACCCTTCCTGAGCTGCCGCTTCTCACACGCGAGAGTGAGACCTGTGAACGAGTACGTGCTGACCCTGTCCTGCCCCGACCGGCCCGGTATCGTCGCCGCCGTCTCGGGGCTGCTCGCCGAGCGCGGGTGCAACATCGTGGAGAGCCAGCAGTTCGGCGACGGGGAGTCCGGCACCTTCTTCATGCGGGTGCAGTTCGCGACCCTGGACGACACCGACCCCGACGAGTTGCGCGGCGCCTTCGGCTCCCTCGTCCCGGAGCTCGGGCTGGAGTGGCGGCTGCACCCGCTGGCCGAGCGCCCGCGCGTGCTGATCATGGTGTCGAAGGGCGGGCACTGCCTGAACGACCTGCTCTACCGGACGCGGTCCGGGCTGCTCGACATCGACATCGTCGCGGTGGCGTCCAACCACCCCGACCTGCGGCCCCTCACCCAGTCGTACGGCATCGACTACCACCACCTGCCGGTCGGGCCGGGCGGGAAGGCCGCCCAGGAGGCGGAGATCCTCACGCTGGTGGAGCACTACGGCGTCGACCTGGTGGTCCTCGCCCGGTACATGCAGATCCTCTCCGACGACTTCTGCGCCAAGCTCCCCGGCGCGATCATCAACATCCACCACTCGTTCCTGCCGAGCTTCAAGGGCGCCCGCCCCTACCACCAGGCGCACGCGCGCGGCGTCAAGCTGATCGGCGCGACCGCGCACTACGTCACCGCCGACCTCGACGAGGGCCCGATCATCGAGCAGGAGGTCGCCCGCGTCGACCACACCCACAGCCCGGAGGAACTGGTGGCCGTGGGGCGCGACGTCGAATGCCTCGCCCTCGCCCGCGCCGTCCGGTGGCACGCCGAGCACCGCGTCCTGCTCAACGGTGACCGGACGGTCGTTTTCCGCTGACCCGCGTCGGCATGGCGTGTTTCACTCAGCGTGACGATGGCGCACCATGGGTGATGATGTCGGAAGTGCCGACGGCCCACGGGGGTGGCTATGGCGGAGACGCTGGTCAGGGATCTGATCGAGGAGGAGCAGGCCAGGCGGCGGGCCTGCCGCCTCGCCGTCCGCGAGCTGCGGCCCCGCCGCGCGTTCGCGGGCGCCGCCGCGGCGCTGCTGGTGACCACCACCGCGGGGGTGGCCGCGATCGAACTGCTCGCCGGCGCGCTCGGCTCCGCCGTCCACCCGGTGCCGGGCGTCGCCGCCGTCGCCGACGTCCTGCGCCGCCATTCATGGAACGACCCCAACGTCCTGGTGGTGGCGGGAGGGATGGCCGCGCTCGGCATCGCGTTCCTGCTGGCCGCACTGCCCGGCCGCCCGCGCGGCGTGCCGCTGGCCGCGCCTGATCCGCGGATGGCGGGCGTCATCGGCCGGGCGGCCCTCCGCCGGACGCTCGCCGACGCGGCGCTGGACGTCCCCGGCATCGAGCGCGCCCGCGTCCGGGGGTTCGGCCCGTTCCGCCGCGGCGTCGTCGTCCGGGCGGCGACCGGGTACCGGAACCCGGCGAACATCGCCGAACTCGTCCGGACCGCGGTCGAGACCCGGCTGGACGCGATCGAGCCGATGCGGCGGCCCGACGTCGACGTCCGGCTCCGCTGGCGGAAGGACTGACGATGAGGATCCCGATCGCCGCCACCGGGGCGGTGCTGCTGCTGGCCGGCGCGTCCGCCCTCGCCGCCGGCCTCGGCGCCTTCGACGCGTCCGGCGCCGTGTCGTCGCGCCCGCTGCTCGACCCGGCGCTGCGCGCGTTCGCCGGGGACGCGGGCTGGTTCCTGCCCGCCGCGGCCGGCGCGTCCGAACTGCTCGCGCTCGCCGGCCAGCTGTGGCTGGTCATGCAGTGCCGCGCCGCCGTCCACCACTGGTGGCCGGACCTGGACCCGGAGACCCGCGCCCGCGCCCGCACCGCCGCGGCCGACCTGACCCTGGACGCCCGCGGCCTGCCCGGCGTCCACGACACCCGCGTCCGCCTCACCGGAACGGCCGACCGACCGCGGCTCCGGCTGACGGTGTCCTGCGCGAGCGACACCCTCGTCAGCGAGGTGTACGGGGAACTGGGCGCGGGCCCGGTAGAGCGCTACCGCGCCGCAGTCGGCATGCCCGACCTCCCAGTGGTGATCCGCTTCCGCCCGGCCACCGACCGCCGCCGCCACCACCCCCACCTCGAAACCGCCTGACTCCACCACCCGCGCCCGCCCGGGTGTCCGCGCCGCCCGGGCGGCAGCGGGGACAATGGGCCGGGTCGGAGGAGGGAGCGGGGATGGCGCGGTCGTGGTGGGGATGGGGTTCGGTCGAGGACGCGGTGCGCGGTGCGGAACTCGACGCGCTGCTGTCCCGGGTCCGGGCGCTGACGTCCGGGGAGCCGACCGGTCACGAACCGCCCGGCATCGGCGAGCTCGGGCTGCCGGACCCGCGCGTCCGGGCGCCGGACGCGCTCGCCGGCCTCTGCTCGGCGGACCCGGAGGACCGGGCCGCGCACGCGCACGGCAAGGCGTTCCGGGACGTCGTCCGCAACCTGCACGGGGACCTGCGGCACGTGCCGGACCTCGTCGCCCGGCCGCGGGACGAGCGCGACCTGGTCGACCTGCTCGACTGGTGCGGCGGCGCCGGCATCGCCGTGATCCCCTACGGCGGCGGCAGCTCGGTGGTCGGCGGCGTCGAGCCGCGGTTCGACGGGCCCGCGGTCACCGTCGACCTCGCCCGCCTGGACCGGATCCTGGAGATCGACCCGGTGAGCCGCGCGGCGCGCGTCCAGGCGGGCGTGTTCGGGCCCCGGCTGGAGGAGGGGCTCCGGGCGCACGGGCTGACCCTCCGGCACTTCCCGCAGTCGTTCGAGTTCTCCACGCTCGGCGGCTGGCTGGCGACCCGGTCCGGCGGCCACTACGCGACCCTCTACACGCACATCGACGACCTCGTCGAGTCGATGCGCGTGGTCACGCCGAGCGGGGCCGGCGAGTCGCGGCGGCTGCCGGGCTCCGGCGCCGGGCCGTCCCCGGACGGGCTCTTCCTCGGCAGCGAGGGCGCCCTGGGGATCATCACCGAGGCGTGGATGCGGGTCCAGGAGCGTCCCACCCGGCGGGCGAAGGCGGCCGTCCGGTTCGCGGACTACGGCGCCGCGGTGGCGGCCACCCGGGCGGTCGCGCAGAGCGGGCTGAACCCGGCGAACTGCCGGCTGCTCGACGCCGCCGAAGCGCTGATCAACACCGGCGCCGGGGTCGGCGGCGGGCTGCTCCTGCTCGGCTTCGAGTCCGCGGGCCCTCCGGTGCGCGCGTCGCTGGACCAGGCCCTCGACCTGTGCCGCGACCACGGCGGCGAGGTGCCCGAGGAGCCTGCGGGGGAGAGCGCCGGCGACACCTGGCGGTCGTCCTTCCTGCGGATGCCCTACCAGCGGGACGCGCTGGCCCGGCACTCGATGATCGTCGAGACGTTCGAGACGGCCTGCACCTGGGACCGGTTCGAGGAGCTGCACCGCGCGGTCACCGGCGCGGCCCGGCGGGCGATCCGCGAGGTCGCCGGCGACGGCGTCGTGACCTGCCGGTTCACCCACGTCTACCCGGACGGCCCGGCGCCCTACTTCGGCGTCTACGCGCCCGGCCGCTGGGGCTCCACCGTCGCCCAGTGGGACGAGATCAAGACCGCCGTCTCCGAGGCGATCGCGGCGAGCGGCGGCACGATCACCCACCACCACGCCGTCGGCCGGGACCACAGGCCCTGGTACGACCGGCAGCGTCCCGGCCCGTTCGCCGCCGCGCTCACCGCCGCCAAGGCGGCCCTCGACCCGGCGGGCATCCTCAACCCGGGCGTTCTGGTCCCGCCCGCGTGAGGCCGCCCAGCGCCGGGAGCGGGGCGCGAACGCCGGCGCTGGACGGCCGGCCTGTCAGGCCCGCGCGCCGTCCGCCACGGTGGTGGCGGCGGGCCGCTGCTCGGGCACCGGCTTCTCGGGCACCCCGTGGTGGTCGTCCAGCAGGGTGGCCTCGTTGAACGGGTCCTCGCCGGACAGGACGCGGCGGGCCTGCTCGGCGTCGAACTCCTTCGTCCACGTCCCGATCACCACGGTGGCGACCGCGTTGCCGGCGAAGTTCGTCAGCGCGCGGGCCTCGGACATGAAGCGGTCGATGCCGACGATGAAGCCCACGCCGTCCACCAGGGCGGGCTTGTGCGACTGGAGCCCGCCCGCGAGGGTGGCGAGCCCGGCCCCGGTCACGCCCGCGGCGCCCTTCGACGCGACGATCATGAAGAGCAGCAGCGGGATCTGCGCGCCGATCGACATCGGCTGGTCCTGCGCGGACGCGATGAACAGCGTCGCCATCGTCAGGTAGATCGCGGTGCCGTCCAGGTTGAAGGAGTACCCGGTCGGGACGGTGATGCCGACGACCGGGCGGCTCACCCCGAAGTGCTCCATCTTCGCGATCAGCCGCGGCAGCGCCGACTCCGACGACGACGTCGACAGGATCAGCAGGAACTCGCGGGCCAGGTAGCGCAGCAGCGCGAACACGTTGATCCGGCTGACCGCCCACAGCATCGCGCCGAGCACCACGAACACGAACACCACGCACGTCGCGTAGAACCCGAGCATGATCACCGCGAGGCTCTTCAGCGCGTCCCAGCCGCTCGACCCGACCACCGCGGCGATCGCGCCGAACGCGCCGACCGGCGCCGCCCACATGATCATCCAGAGGATGCGGAAGACCAACCGCTGCAGATGCTCGATGCCCCGCAGGATCGGCGCGCCCGCCGGACCGAGGCCCTGCAGCGCGAACCCGGTGAGCAGCGCGACCAGCAGCGCCTGCAGCACCTGCCCCTCCGTCAGCGCCGACACCAGCGTGGACGGGATGATGCCGAGCAGGAAGTCGGTGGTGCCCTCGCTGCCCTTCGCCTGCTCCTTGGCCTCCGCGACCGACGACGGATCCAGGTGCAGGCCGTCGCCCGGGTGCAGGACGTTCCCGACCACGAGCCCGATCGCGAGCGCGAACGTCGACATCACCATGAAGTAGACGATGGTGACCAGGCCGACCTTGCCCACCTTCGCCGCCTTGGTCACCGACCCGATGCCGAGCACGATCGTGCAGAAGATGATCGGCGAGATCATCATCTTGATCAGGTTCACGAACGCGGTGCCGACCGGCTTCAGCTCCTGCGCGAAGTCCGGGGCGACCAGCCCCACGGCGGCACCGGCGATCACCGCCGCGACCACGGCGAGATACAGGTAGTGGACGCGGTCCTTCTTCGGACGGGCGTCGGCGGTGTCGGACACGGGAACTCCTTCCGTCCACCGGAACGGCGCCCGGCCGCGAGGGCGGCGCCCGGCCGGGACCGGTGAGGCACGGGTCCCGGCCGGGGCGACCGCCGCCCCGTCGGGCGCCCCTGCGCCGCTGGGGCCGGCGCAGGCACACGATGGGCGCCCGAGCCCGGTAAGGCTCGCAGGTCAGGCGATGGGTCGGCGGGGGGTGGGGTGTGCTGCACCCGTGACTATGCGCGGTTCTGTGACGGGGGTCACCCTTGTGTACATTTCGTTCACGGTGGTGTCCGAACGGAGAGAAGGCAGATGCGGCGTCCCCGATGGGCGATGCCGGGCCGCTGGAGCCTGGCGCGGCAGTTGCTCGTCCTGCAGGCCGCGATCGTCGGGCTGCTCGTGGCGGCCGGCGCGATCCTGGCGTACCTGGACTCCGGCCGCGCCGCCGACGACACCGCCCGCCAGACGGTGACGGCGCTCGCGTCGAGCATCGCCGACTCGCAGAACGTGCAGGCCGCGCTCGCGGACCCCCAGCCGAGCCGGCTCCTGCAGCCGTACGCCGAACGCGTCCGCCACGACACCGGCGTCGACTTCATCACGATCATGACCCCGGCCGGGATCCGCTACACCCACCCGAACCCGTCCCGGATCGGCGGCACGTTCGTCGGCAACACCGCCCCCGCCGTCGCCGGCCGCACCTTCACCGAGACCTACACCGGCACGCTCGGCCCGTCCGTCCGCGCCGTGGCCCCCGTCTTCGGCGAAGACGGCCGCGTCGTCGCGCTCGTCTCGGTCGGCATCACCATCCGGGCGATCTCCGCCGAGCTCCGCCAGCGCCTCTTCTCCCTCGCCGTCGTCGCGGCCGTCGTCCTCGCCGTCGGCATGGTGGGCAGCTACCTGGTCTCCGCCCGCCTCCGCCGCCAGACCCGCGGCGTGGCCCCGGACGAGCTGCGCCAGATGTTCGACTACTACGAGGCGATCCTCCACGCCGTCCGCGAGGGCCTCCTCATCCTCGACCGCACGGGCCGGGTAGTCCTCTGCAACGACGCCGCCCGCGACCTCCTGGACCTGACCGAACGGCGCGGTGCAGTACCCGAGCCGAAGTCCGCCACAAAACCCACGGAACGGACTGGCGCAGCGCGCGACCCCAATGCCGCCGCGCCCCCGGACGAGAACCCAACGAAACGACGCGATACGCCGCACACGACGAAGGCCACCACGAACCTAGCCACGGAACCCGCAGACCGGCGCAATGCGCCGCAAACGGAGGCCGTCTTGAACCCGGGCGCGGAGCGAGTGGAACGGCCCAGTGTGGCGCGAGGGCCGGCGGAGCCGGGCGTGGGCCCTGCGGAACGGCGCGATGCGGAGACCGGGACGGAGACCGCCGCAGACTCTGGAGTGGAGCCTGCGGGGCGGCGTGGTGTGGTGCGTGGGGCGGAGGGGTCGGCTGCGCGGGGGCGTGTGGGGGATCGGTCGCGGTGGGGTGGTGAGAACGGGGGCCGGGCTCGGGGGGTTGCGGCCGCGGGCGATGTTCAGGGGCGGTTGGTGACCGAGTTGGGGTTGCCGGAGGAGCTTGTGGCCACCCTGATGTCGCCGGAGCCGCGGTCGGACGAGATCCACGTGGCTGACACGCGGGTGCTCGTCGTGAACACCTCGCCCGTCCGGTCGCGGGACCGGGCGATGGGGAATGTCGTCACGCTTCGCGACCACACCGAGTTGCAGGGGCTGACGGGGGAGCTGGACACGGTGCGCGGGTTCGCCGAGTCGCTGCGTTCCCAGGCGCATGAGGCGGCGAACCGGCTGCACACGGTGGTGTCGCTCGTGGAGCTGGGCCGTCCAGGGCAGGCCGTGGAGTTCGCGACCGCCGAGCTGGAGACCGCGCAGCGGCTCACCGACCGGGTCGTCGGGTCGGTCACCGAGCCGGTGCTGGCCGCGCTGCTGCTCGGCAAGTCCGCGGAGGCGGGGGAGCGGGGCGTCGAGCTCGTCATCGCCGAGGACGCCGTGATCGAGGCCGTGATCGAGCCCCGCGACCTGGTCACGATCCTCGGCAACCTGATCGACAACGCGGTGGACGCCGCCATCGAGAGCGCGACCCACCGGCCGCCGCGCGTCGTCGTCGCGGCGCGCGAGCAGGAAGGGGAGCTGGTCTTGGAGGTGTCCGACAGCGGGCCGGGCGTGGACCCGTCCGCCGTGCCCGCGATGTTCCGGCGCGGCTGGACGACCAAGTCGTCCACCGGACCGGTCGGGCACGGGCTCGGGCTCGCGCTGGTCGGCCAGGCCGTCCGGCGGCACGGCGGCGAGGTCACGGTCGGCGCGGGCCGCGAGTCCGGCGCCGTGTTCACCGTCCGGCTGCCCCGGGACAAGCGATGATCAAGGTGCTCATCGTCGAGGACGACCCGGTCGCCGCGGAGGCGCACCGCACCTACGTCGAACGCGTCGCCGGCTTCACCGTCGCGGGGGTCGTCCACTCCGGCGCGGACGCGCTGCGGTTCTGCGAGCGCACCCCGGTCGACGTCGTGCTGCTGGACTTCTACCTGCCCGACACGCACGGCCTCACCGTCTGCCGGGCGCTGCGCGCCGGGGGACGGGACGTGGACGTCATCGCCGTCACGTCCGCCCGGGACCTCGCGGTGATCCGCACCGCCGTGTCGGTCGGCGTGGTCCAGTACCTGCTGAAGCCGTTCACGTTCGCGTCGCTGCGCGACAAGCTCGTCCGGTATGCGCGGTTCCGTGAGCAGGCGGTCGGGACGGGGGAGGTCAGCGGGCAGGCCGACGTGGACGGGATGCTCGCCACGCTCCGGACCCCCGATCACCGCTCGCTGCCCAAGGGCATGAGCGGCGAGACGCTCCAGGCCGTCACGGACGTGCTGGCCGGCGCCGCCGACGGCCTCTCCGCCGCGGCCGCCGCCGACCTCACCGGTGTCTCCCGTGTCACCGCGCGCCGCTACCTGGAGTACCTCGCGGAGAACGGCCTCGCGTACCGCAAGCCCCACTACGGCCAGGTGGGACGCCCGGAGGTGCGCTTCTACCCGGGGTGAACGGGGTACCTATGGGACGACAGTGAACCGACATCGGGGGAGTTGTCGTGAGCGACAAGCCTGGTAAGCCCGGCGAGAGCGCGGGCAAGACGCCGGAGACCGAGCGCGATCGCGAGAGGCGGCCGTCCAGCGCCGAGGAGGCCCCGGGGAAGGGGCAGAAGAAGAAACCGGGCGATGCGGCCCGCAAGATGCGCGAGATGTTCAAGGGCTGATCGGGAGACGGTCGGGCGACGCCCTCCGATGCTTGACGGGCCCTTGACATGCCGTTTGGGGTCTATGGCGGCATGCGCCGCTAATGTCCGAAGGGAACGCGACGTCAAGGAGACCGAGGAGGCACGCTTGTCCGATTGTGCAGGTCTGGGCGGCTCTGCCAAGGGGCTCTTCGACGTATGGAAGGGACAGACGGACCACGGCATGGGCCCCTCCCGCTGAGCGGCCCGACGGCCCGGGGGACGCGGCGATGCGCTGCGGCCCCCGGGTTTTCCTGTTTCGTTGTGTTACCCAACTCACCAGGGGCAGTGGGTTGTGTTTTCCAACCTTTAGGTCGGATACTGCGAGAAAGAGTTGGAGAAGACAACGGAGGTGGGTCATGCGGGACGCGGTGATCGTGGAGGCGGTGCGCACTCCGGTGGGCAAGGGCAAGCCAGACGGGGCCCTGCACGGCGACCACCCGGCCGACCTGCTGGCGCGGACGCTGACGACGCTGGTCGAGCGCGCGGGCATCGACCCGGCGGCGGTCGACGACGTCATCGGCGGCGTCGTCACCCAGGCCGGCGACCAGGCGCTCAACATCACCCGTTCGGCGGTCCTCGCCGCGGGGTTCCCCGAGAGTGTCCCCGCCATGACCGTCGACCGGCAGTGCGGCTCGTCCCAGCAGGCCCTGCACATCGCGGCGCAGGGCGTGCAGAGCGGCGCCTACGACATCGCGATCGCATGCGGCGTCGAGTCCATGTCGCGGGTGCCGATGGGGTCGAGCGTCCTGCCCGGCAGCGACCCGTTCGGGACGATGCTCGCCGACCGCTACCCGGGCGGCCTCGTCGGCCAGGGCATCAGCGCCGAGCTGATCGCCGCCCGCTGGGACCTGGCCCGCGAGGAGCTCGACGCCTACGCCAACGAGTCGCACCGCCGTGCCGCCGAGGCGTGGAAGAACGGCGAGTTCGACCGGGAGGTCGCCTGGGCTGGGCAGCGCGACGAGACCGTCCGCCCTGGGACCTCGCCGGAGATCCTCGCCCGCCTCAAGCCCGCCTACTACGACGAGCGGACCGCCGAGCGCTTCCCTGAGATCGGCTGGCGGGTCACCGCGGGCAACGCCTCCCCGATCAACGACGGCGCCGCCGCCGTCCTGGTCATGGGCGCGGACGTCGCCGAGCGCCTCGGCCTGCGCCCGCGCGCCCGCTTCCACGCGTTCGCCGTGACCGGGGACGACCCGCTGCTGATGCTCACCGCGATCATCCCGGCGACCGAGAAGGTCCTGAAGCGCGGCGGCCTCACCCTCGGCGACATCGACCTGTTCGAGGTGAACGAGGCGTTCGCGCCGGTCGTCCTGGCCTGGCAGCGCGAGACCGGCGCCGACCTGGCGCGCGTCAACGTGCGCGGCGGCGCGATCGCGATCGGCCACCCGCTCGGCGCGAGCGGCGCCCGCATCATGACCACGCTGCTCCACGCCCTCGAAGACCGCGGCGCGCGGTTCGGCCTCCAGACCATGTGCGAGGCGGGGGGCCTGGCCAACGCCACGATCGTCGAACGGCTCTGACGACTAGGCTTTTCCGTATGCCGAAGGACGCCGACCCGCGCGAATGCTCGATCGCCGACACCCTTGACCTGGTCGGCGAGCGCTGGAGCCTGCTGGCGATCCGGGAGCTGAGCTACGGCGTGCGGCGCTTCGACCAGATCGTCTACAACACGGGGGCGTCCCGAGACATCCTCACGTCCCGGCTCCGCAAGCTGGAGGCGAACGGCATCATCCGCCGCGAGCGCTACAGCGACCACCCGGCCCGCTACGAGTACCACCTGACGCCCGCCGGGGTGGAGTTGTGCGACGTGCTGCTCGTCCTGATGGCCTGGGGCGACCGGCACCTGCATCCGGACGACCCGCCCGTCCAGTGGCAGCACTCCTGCGGCGAGCCGGTCAACCCCCTGGTCATCTGCCGCTACTGCGGCAACGAGGCCCGCCAGGGCGCCCACTCCCCGACCGGCCGAGGCGCCCGGACCGCCTGACCGTCGGGTCGGCATGATCGTCATCGGGCCGAGAAGTGCGGGCGCGGCCCGTCCCGTCCGGGTTCTACGCGGTGGGCGGCCCGCCATTGGACCCGGTCGTCCGGGCGGGGGGCGGCGGTGCCCGGTGCGTGGCGGTGGCGTGCTGGCTGCTGACGGCCGGTGGTCGAGACGTTCACCGGTCCGCGTTCTCGGTTCAGCGTTCTGCGGCCAGGCGGGCGCCTAGGCCGATGAAGAGGGTTCCCACCGTGACGTTGAGCCGGCGGCGGGCGGTGTGTCGGCGGCGCAGCCAGTCGCCGATCCGTCCCGCGAGGACGCCGACCGTGCCGTCCACGAGGAACTCCAGCGCGATCAGGATGGCGCCGAGGATCGCGAACTGCGCCCACACGTGCCCGAGCGCCGGATCGATGAACTGGGGCAGGAACGCGATCGTGAAGGTGACCATCTTCGGGTTCAGCAGATTGGTCACCAGCCCGTTGAGGTAGGCGCGGCGTCCCGACACCCCGGCCGGTGTCGCGTCCATGTCGTTCCGGTGGCGCAGGGTCTGCACGCCCAGGTAGATCAGATAGGCGGCACCGACGACTCGGACCACCGTGAACGCGACCGGCACCGCCGCGAAGAGTGCGGCCAGCCCCGCTGCGGCCACCGCGACGTGCACCGCCTCGCTCGTCGCGACCCCGGCCGTGGCGAGCAGCCCCGCCCGCGCGCCGCCGCGCATCCCGCATCCGAGGATGAACAGCATGTCGGGCCCGGGGATCACCATGGCGACGACCGAGGTCACGAAGAAGATCGCGAGAAGATGCGCATCGACCGGCATGTCGCCGATCATCACACGCCCCCACCTGCACATGAAACCGGATAGAGCCGAAGAGCCGCCCGGCGCTCGCGCTTGCGCCCTGCGCGTCCCTGCCAGGACCGTCTGGCGGGCCTTGTCGAGATCACTCTCGCGGAGCACGAGAACGTCCCGGACACGGGGGAGGACCCGCTGGTCAGGGCACTGCTGGATCGGGGTGCGGAGGGCGACGCCGAAGTTCTGGCGCGGCTGGACGCGGCCACACACAACGTCACGGTGGCCGAAGGGTGCAAGTCGGTGACAACGCACGACAGGTCAACCATGGGCGGTAACGTCCGGCGCCGCTGATCGTGAAGAGGCGGATGTTAATCCAGCCAGGCGCCGTCGCGCATGATCATTCTGCCGCGCAGTTCCGGTTCGCCGCGCCAGGCGCGCACTACTTTCGGCGCCACGCGAATGTAAAGGAATGCGTCTTCTGCCGCACGCGGGTCCCAGTCGAATTCGGCGGTGAAGGCGTTCGCTGCGTCCGCGGGCACATCCTGGTCTGGGAAGCATTCCGCTTCGCCCTGGAGGAGCACCACGTCGAGGGTGTCCGGCAGGGCCAGGCGTACGCGCGGCTCCTCGCGGACGTTGCGCGCGGTCACGGAAGAGGCGCTGGTGCACATCCACACCGCTTGCCCGTCCCACACGAACCACAGCGGGATCTGGTGCGGGCCGTGCTCAGGATGTGATGTCGCCACCCATATGTCCCGCTCGGTCCTGAGCCGTTCCAAGGTGTCGCGCCTACGCTCGGCCGTCTCGCGGTGAACAGTGCCCGTGGTCTGCATGAGTGCCGACCCTAGCCAGCAGATTCGAGCCGCACATGGGGCGCAGGACCTACTCCCGGCGACCGAGGAACCTCTCAGCGGGTGCGAACGAGGCGGACCGTGGCGGCGATGGCGGCGAAGATCAGGCCCGTGCCCACGCCGATGATCGTGGCGATCCCTACCGTGTAGCCGCGAAGGGCGAGTTCCTGGAACGCCGGGCCGAACTTCTCGGCGAAGTTCACCGCGCCGGCCGTCGGCTTGTTCCCGTACCCCGCGGCCGCATTCCACAGCACCTGGTGGACGATCGACAGCGAGAGCGCGTACAGCCCACCGAGGACGAGGAAGTCCATGAACGGCTTGCGGGTCCTGCGGAAGACCGCCACCGCGAGCCAGACGGCGAACGGGGTCAGGGCCAGGAAGTAGTACAGCAGACCGCTTTCCGGCTCCACGATGTCCAGGTCGGCGAGAATGGTCCTCGGCAGTCCGACGGCGACCAAGGCCAGCATCAGTCCGGCGGGCATGTCCGTCGGCCACATCGGACGGGGCGTCGTCGTCTCCGTGCGAGTCATCAGGGCGCGCATGGGGCTTTCTCCTCGAATCGACTGCACGCCAGTCTTGCTAGGAGCCCCCAGCTGGACATCTGCTCGGAGGAGACACCCGCACTACCGCAGACGACGTACGCCGCACGCCGCCGGATACTCCCGGGCGGTGCCGCGGCGTCAGCATTCGATGACGTTGACGGCCAGGCCGCCCCGCGACGTCTCCTTGTACTTGTCGAGCATGTCGCGGCCGGTGTCGCGCATCGTCTTGATGGCCTTGTCGAGGGAGACGAAGTGGCGGCCGTCGCCGCGGAGGGAGATGCGGGCGGCGCTGATGGCCTTGATGGCGCCCACGGCGTTGCGTTCGATGCAGGGGACCTGGACGAGGCCGCCGACCGGGTCGCAGGTGAGGCCGAGGTTGTGCTCGATGCCGATCTCGGCGGCGTTCTCGACCTGCTCGGGGGTGCCGCCGAGGACCTCGGTGAGGGCGGCGGCGGCCATGGAGCAGGCGGAGCCGACCTCGCCCTGGCAGCCGACCTCGGCGCCGGAGATGGACGCGTTCTGCTTGAACAGGACGCCGATCGCGCCCGCGGTCAGCAGGAAGCGGACGACGCCGTCGTCGTCGCAGCCGGGGACGAAGCGGTCGTAGTAGTGGAGGACGGCCGGGATGATGCCGGCGGCGCCGTTGGTGGGCGCGGTGACGATGCGGCCGCCGGCGGCGTTCTCCTCGTTGACGGCGAGGGCGAAGAGGGTGACCCAGTCCATGGCGTGGAGGGGGTCGGAGGCCTTCTCGGTGGAGAGCTGCCGGTGGAGCTGCGGGGCGCGGCGGCGGACCTTCAGGCCGCCCGGCAGGAGGCCCTCGCGGGTGCAGCCCCGGGTCACGCAGGCGCGCATCACGTGCCAGAGGTCGAGGAGGCCCTCGTGGATCTCGGCGGCGGTGCGGCCGAACGCCTTCTCGTTCTCCAGCATCAGCGCGGAGATCGACAGGCCGGTCTCCCGGCAGCGTTGGAGGAGTTCGGCGGCCGCCTCGAAGGGGTGGGGCAGGACGGTGTCGTCGGGCTTGATGCGGTCGGCGCCGGTGGCGTTCTCGTCCACGATGAAGCCGCCGCCGACGGAGTAGTAGACCTTCGAGCGCAGTTCTCCGCCCGAGGCGTCCAGGGCCGTGAAGAGCATGCCGTTGGGGTGGCCCGGCAGGGATTTCTTGCGCTCGAAATGCAGGTGCTCGTTGACCACGAAGGGGATGTCTTGGTCGCCGAAGAGGCGCAGGGCGCCGCGTTCGCGGACCGCCGCGAGGCGTTCGTCGACGCGGTCGACGTCGACCAGTTCGGGTTTGTCCCCTTCGAGGCCGAGGATGACGGCCTTGTCGCTGCCGTGGCCCTTCCCCGTGAGGCCGAGAGAGCCGTACAGGACGACCTGGACGGACGCCGTCTTCTCCAGCAGGCCGTCCTGGCCGAGGCCGCGGGCGAAACGGTGCGCGGCGGCCATCGGGCCGCCCGTGTGGGACGACGACGGTCCGATACCGATCTTGAACAGGTCGAAGACGCTGATGGCCATGCGCTACCTCGGTGTAGCCGCGGCCCCCTCCCGGAAGGGGAGGGGGCGACCGGCCGTCACAGGTTCGGGTACAGGGGATGCGCGTCGGCCAGGGCCTTCACGCGGGCCGCGAGGGCGTCGCGGTCGAAGGACGGCTGGAGGGCCAGCGCGATGACGTCCGCGACCTCGGTGAAGTCCGCGGCGGTGAAGCCGCGGGTGGCGAGGGCGGGCGTGCCGATCCGCAGCCCGGACGTCACCATCGGCGGGCGCGGGTCGTTCGGCACCGCGTTGCGGTTGACGGTGATGCCGATGTCGTGCAGGCGGTCCTCGGCGTCCCGCCCGGTGAGGTCGGAGTCCACCAGGTCGACCAGGACGAGGTGGACGTCCGTCCCGCCGGTGAGCACCTTCACGCCGGCCTTGGCGGAGTCCTCGGCCAGCAGTCGCTCGGCGAGGATCTTCGCGCCGTCGACGGTGGCCGCCTGCCGGGCCTTGAACTCCTCCGACGCGGCGATCTTGAGCGCGACGGCCTTGGCGGCGATCACGTGCTCCAGCGGGCCGCCCTGCATGCCGGGGAACACCGCGGAGTTGATCTTCTTGCCGTACTCCTCGCGAGCGAGGATCAGGCCGCCGCGCGGGCCTCCGAGCGTCTTGTGCGTGGTGGTCGTGACGATGTCGGCGTGCGGCACCGGCGACGGGTGCAGGCCCGCCGCGACGAGCCCGGCGAAGTGCGCCATGTCGACCATCAGCAGCGCCCCGACCGAGTCGGCGATCCGCCGGAACGCCGGGAAGTCGAGCTGCCGCGGGTAGGCCGACCAGCCCGCCACGATCATCTTCGGCCGGTGCTCCGCCGCGAGCGCGGCCACCTCGTCCATGTCGACCAGGCCGTCCTCGGCCCGGACGTGGTACGGCACCACGTTGAGCACCTTGCCGGAGTAGTTCAGCCGCATGCCGTGCGTGAGGTGCCCGCCGTGCGCGAGGTCGAGGCCGAGGATCGTGTCGCCGTGCTGGAGCAGCGCGAAGTAGACCGCCGTGTTCGCCTGGGCCCCGCTGTGCGGCTGGACGTTGGCGTGGTCCGCGCCGAACAGCGCCTTGGCCCGGTCGATCGCGAGCTGCTCGGTGACGTCGACGTGCTCGCAGCCCCCGTAGTAGCGGCGGCCCGGGTACCCCTCGGCGTACTTGTTCGTCAGGACGGAGCCCTGCGCCTCCAGCACCGAGACCGGGGCGAAGTTCTCCGACGCGATCATCTCCAGGGTCTGCTGCTGCCGCCGCAGCTCCGCCGCGACCGCCTCGGCGACCTCGGGGTCGGCCGCCGCCAGGGAGTCGTCCAAACTCATGATTCCTCGATCAGCTTGGAGTAGGCGGCGGAGTCGAGCAGGTCGCCCGGCTCCTCCGAGATCCGGACCTTGAAGATCCAGCCCTCGCCGTACGGGTCGTCGTTGATGACCTTCGGCTCGTCCACCACGGCGGTGTTGATCGCGGTGATCTCGCCGGTGACGGGGGAGTAGATGTCGCTGACCGACTTGGTCGACTCCACCTCGCCGCACGGCTCGCCCGCCTCGACGGTGTCGCCCTCGGACGGCTGCAGCTCCAGGTAGACGATCTCACCGAGCGCGTCGGCGGCGTGCGCGGTGATGCCGACCGTGACGATGCCGTCCTCGTTGCCAAGGCCCGACACCCACTCGTGCTCCTCGCTGTAGCGGAGCTCCTCAGGAACGCTCACGATCACTTCTCTTTCTTCTCATTGTGGGGGCCGGCCCCCACGCCCCCGGTCAACGACTTCAGGAACGCTTGTAGAACGGCAGGGTCACCACGTCCACCGGCTCCTGCCGGCCGCGGACGTCCACGGCGAGGTCCGTCTCCTCGACGCCGCTGTCGAGGTACGCCATGGCGATCGGCGTGCCCAGTGTGGGCGACGGGGCGCCGCTCGTCACGACCCCGCACGGCGTGCCGCCGGACGTGACGACCTGGTATCCCTTGCGGGGCGCGCGCCGGCCCCGTGCGACCAGTCCGACGAGCCTACGGCCCGGCGGGGTCTGCGCCTGCGCCGCCAGGGCGGTCTTACCCACGAAGTCGCCCGGCTTGTCCAGCTTCACGACCCGGCCGAGGCCCGCCTCGAACGGGGTGGTCTCGGCGGTCAGCTCGTTGCCGTACAGCGGCATGCCCGCCTCCAGGCGCAGCGTGTCGCGGGCCGACAGTCCCGCCGGGACGACCCCGTCCACCGCCGCGAGCGCCTTCCACAGCGGGACGGCGTCCGCGGCGTCGACGAACAGCTCGAAGCCGTCCTCGCCCGTGTAGCCGGTACGGGCGATGAGCGCGTCGACGCCCGCGACCCGGTCGGCGAGGATCGCGTAGTACCTGAGGTCCGCGAGCGGCGCGCCGGTCATGCCTTCGAGGATCGCCTGGGAGCGCGGGCCCTGCAGGGCGATCAGCGCGTACGACGCGGACCGGTCGTCCACGGCCGCCTCGAAGTTCGCGGCGCGCTCGGCCAGCGCATCCCGGACGACGTCCTTGTTCGCGGCGTTCGCGACGACCATCCAGGTCTCGTCCGCGAGCCGGTAGACGATCAGGTCGTCCAGGACGCCGCCGTCCTGCCCGCAGATCATCGTGTAGCGGGCCTTGCCGACCGGCATCGGCGACAGGTTCCCGACCAGCGCGTAGTCGAGCGTCGCGCCCGCGCCCGGACCGGAGAGGAAGATCTCTCCCATGTGCGACAGGTCGAACAGCCCGGCCCCGGTGCGGACGGCCTGGTGCTCGGCGGTCTCGCTCGCGTAGCGCAGCGGCATCAGGTAACCGGCGAAGTCGACGAGGTGCGCACCGAGATCCTCGTGGACCTCGTGCAGCGGCGTCTTCTTCGGACTCGTATCGGCGGACATGGGCTCGGCTCCTTCGTCACGGGCGCACGTGGTCCATCGTCCCACTCGCGCACCGGGCGTCTCGGTGCCTCCCCCTCTGTCATCGGCGCCTGAGAGCTTCACCCGCCTGCGCGGCGGGCTTTCACCTTCGGCGGGGGACCCGGGGTCCCCGCTTTCCAGAGGTCGCCTGGCCCGTGCGGTCCGTGGGCCTGAGAGCTTCCGGGGAGGATTTGCTCCTTCGGCGTCCCCGGCTGGCTACAGGGGACTCTCCCGCACGGGATGAACGGCGGGCCTCATTATTGCATCGCCCGGACGGTGAGGTCGTCTCCGGTTCGCCGCGGGCTTCAACCCAACCGGGGCGCGTTAACGTACTCTGAGGTGATTGCCAACGCTCACCCCCCGGCGCGGGGTGCACGACCGGAGGGGCACGACGCATGGTCTACTACCTGGCTGGGGCGTTGATCCTTTTCTTCGGCCTGCTGGTGTCCATCGCGTTGCACGAACTCGGGCACTTCTCCTTCGCCAAGCTGTTCAAGGTCCGGACGACCCAGTTCATGGTCGGGTTCGGCCCGACGATGTGGTCCCGGCACCGAGGCGAGACCGAGTACGGCGTCAAGTGGATCCCGCTCGGCGGCTACATCCGCATGATCGGGATGCTGCCGCCGCGCAAGGGCGACGCCCCGGGGCGGGTCCGCCGCGTCAGCACCGGCCCGTGGCAGGGCCTCATCGAGAACGCCCGCGGCGCGGCGCTGGAGGAGGTCGGGCCCGGCGACGAGGACCGCGTCTTCTACGCCAAGAAGTGGTGGCAGAAGCTGCTGATCATGTTCGGCGGCCCCGCCATGAACCTGCTGCTGTCGGTGATGTTCTTCGCGATCCTGCTGATGGGCATCGGCACCAACCAGCCGCAGCCGGTGATCAAGGAGGTCGCCGAGTGCATGGTGCCGGCGAGCTCCGAGGTCACCTCGTGCCCGGCGAACGCCGCGCCGACGCCCGCCCGGCAGGTCGGGCTCCAGCCGGGCGACCGGATCGTCGCGTTCGACGGCAAGAAGATCGACGACTACGAGCAGCTGCAGAAGCTCATCCGCGGCGACGGCGGGCAGACCGTCCCGATGACCGTCCGGCGGGACGGGCGGGAGCTGGAGCTGAACGTCCCGATCACCCGCAACCAGATGTACGACCTGGAGGACGAGGACAAGGTCGTCAACGTCGGGTTCCTCGGGATCACGCCGGACAGCGCGATCGAGCGGCAGGGCCCGGGCGCGGTCGCCAGCACGATGGGCGACCTGACCGCGCGCACCACGGGCGCGCTGCTCCGGATGCCGCAGAAGATGGTCGGCGTCTGGAACGCGGCCTTCGGCGGCGACGAGCGCGACCCGAACGGCCCGATCGGCGTCGTCGGCGTCAGCCGCATCGGCGGCGAGGTCGCCGCGTCCGACGACTTCTCCGGGGCCGAGAAGGTCTCCTTCTTCGTCATGCTGCTCGGCTCGCTGAACCTCGCGGTCGGCCTGTTCAACCTGGTCCCGCTGCTGCCGCTGGACGGCGGCCACATCGCCGGCGCGCTGCTGGAGGCGATCAAGAAGGCGTTCGCGAAGGTCTTCCGCAGGCCCGACCCCGGCTACGTGGACGTCGCCAAGGCGCTGCCGGTGACCTACGTGATGGCGGTCGTCCTGATCGTCATGGGCGGCCTGCTCATCTACGCCGACCTGTTCAACCCGGTCCGTGTCACGGGATAGCCGTCACGGGATCTCCGGCATCTCCCCGGTCTTGAGGAAGGCGTTCAGCGCGGCCAGGTACGGGGCGATGTCGAGGCCCTGCGCCGCGAGCCACGCGTCCGAACGGTACGTGTGCGCGTAGCGCTCGCCGCCGTCGCAGATCAGCGTGACGACGCTCCCGCGCTCGCCGTGCGCCCGCATCTCCGCGATGAGCTCCGCCGCGCCCCACATGTTGGTGCCGGTGGAGCCGCCCACGTCCCGGCCGCTGACCTCGCTCGTCCAGCGCATCGCCGCGACGGACGCCGCGTCCGGCACCCGGATCATCCGGTCGATCACCGTCGGCAGGAAGGACGGCTCGACGCGCGGGCGGCCGATGCCCTCGATCCGCGAGCCCGCCGCGGTCCGCTCCGGGTCTCCGTCGGCGAACGAGCCGTGGAACGCCGAGCCCTCCGGGTCGACGACGGCGAGCCGCGTCTGGAACATCCGGTACCGCGCGTACCGGCCGATCGTCGCGGACGTCCCGCCGGTGCCTGCGCCGACGACGATCCAGGACGGCTCCGGGAACCGCTCCAGCCGCATCTGCTCGAAGATCGACTCGGCGATGTTGTTGTTGCCGCGCCAGTCCGTCGCCCGCTCGGCGTAGGTGAACTGGTCCATGAAGTGGCCGCCGCACTCGGCGGCGAGCCGCCGCGACTCGTCGTAGATCGCGGACGGGTCGTCCACCAGGTGGCAGCGGCCCCCGTGGAACTCGATGAGCTGGATCTTCTCCGGGCTGGTGGACGCGGGCATCACCGCGACGAACGGCAGGCCGAGCAGCCGCGCGAAGTACGCCTCCGACACCGCGGTCGACCCGCTGGAAGCCTCGATGATCGTCGTGTCCGCGTGGATCCAGCCGTTCGCGAGGGCGTAGAGGAACAACGACCGCGCGAGCCGGTGTTTCAATGAACCCGTCGGATGGACGGACTCGTCCTTCAGGTAGAGGTCGATGCCCCACTCCGGCGGCAGCGGGAACACGTGCAGGTGCGTGTCCGCGCTGCGGTTGGCGTCGGCGACGACGAGCCGGATCGCCTCGGCGGTCCACGCCCGGTACCCGGGGTCGCAGCGATCCACGGTACGGCTCACGGCGGTTTTCTCCTCGATCGTCGTCGATCGGCCGGGTCCCACGATATCCGTGCATGTCGCAGGGCATCATGGAGCCTGCGGGGGGCAGATGATCGAAATGTTCGACGAACGCATCGTGGCCACCGGACGGCTGCCGCTGTTCGGTTTCTTCGTCGCGTTCATCATCACGTTCGTGCTGACGCGGATCAACGTCCGGCTGATCCGGGCGAACGTGCGCTGGTGGTTCCGCAACATCACGGCCGGCGACCTGCACATCCACCACGTGGTGTTCGGCGTCGTGCTGATGCTGCTCGGCGGGGTGGCGAGCCTCGCCGTCCCGGACGCCTACGTCGGCCTCGACCTGGTGGCGGCCGCCGTGTTCGGCATGGGCTCCGCCCTCGTCCTGGACGAGTTCGCGCTGATCCTGCATCTCAGCGACGTGTACTGGACGGAGAAGGGCCGCGCGTCCGTCGACGCCGTGTTCGTCGCGATCGCGGTGACGGGGCTGCTGCTGCTCGGCATCCGCCCGCTCGGCTACGAGGGGATCGCGCCCGACCCGGGCACCGGCGTCCTCACCCGCGTCTACGTCGCCTCCCTGGCCGTCAACCTCGTGTTCGCCGTGGTGACGCTGCTGAAGGGCAAGATCTGGACGGGTCTCATCGGCCTGTTCGTGCCCGCGCTGCTGATCGTCGGGGCGATCCGGGTGGCGCGGCCCGGCTCGCCGTGGTCGCGCTGGCGCTACGACCCCGACTCGCGCAAGTACCAGCGGGCCGTCCGGCGGGAGAGGATGTTCCGGCGGCCGCTCATCCGCGCCAAGATCTGGGTGCAGGAGTTCATCGCGGGACGGCACGACCTCATCCCGCCGGAGCTGCTGCAGCGCCGCGCCGAGGCCGCCGAAGGGGCCCGCCGCCGCCGGCTCGCCCGCGCCGAACGCCGCGCCGCCGCCCGCGCCGGGCGCAGGGCCGCGGCCCGCGCCGAACGCCGGTCCGGACGCCGGTCGGGGCGGCGCGGCGCCCGCAGGACCGCGCCGGAGGGGGAGCGCGGCCCCCTCGCCCAGCGCACCGCCGGCATCTGGGCCGAACGGCGGTCCGGGGCCCGCGCCGGGAGCCGCACCTTCTCCCGCACCCGCCGCAAGGCCGCGTCCCGCACGCGGACCCGCGCCGTGCCCAGGCGCAGGCGCCCAGGCCCGGAGGAAGCACCACCGCCCGAGGAGCGCACGGGCTCCCCGGCGGGGACGTCCGGTGCCGTGGACGAGCCCGGCCGGGCTAGTCCATGACGGGGGCGACCGCGCGGACGGTGTCGATCGTGTCGGCCTCCGAGGCGGCCTTGTCGGGGCGGTAGCGCAGGACGCGCGCGAAGCGCAGCGCGATGCCGCCGGGATAGCGCGGGCTGTGCTGGACGCCGTCGAACGCGATCTCGACGACCAGCTCGGGCCGGACGTGGACCGTCCAGGAGTCCTCCCGGACGGCCAGCTCGCGGAGCTTCTCGGTCTGCCAGGCGAGCAGCTCGTCGGTGAGGCCCTTGAACGTCTTGCCGAGCATGACGAACCCGCCGGTCTCGGGGTCGCGGGCGCCGAGGTGCAGGTTGGACAGCAGGCCCCGGCGGCGCCCGTGCCCCCACTCGACGGCGAGGACGACGAGGTCGAGGGTGTGCCGCGGCTTCACCTTGATCCACCCGGCGCCGCGCCGTCCGGCCGTGTAGGGGGTGTCGAGGGACTTCGCCACGACGCCCTCGTGCCCGCGGGCGACCGCCTCGTCGAAGATTTCCTTGGCCCGGGCGGGGTCGCCGGTCACCACCCGCGGCATCCGCAGTTCCTCGGGCACCACCCGGGCAAGCGCCGCGTTCCGGTCGGCGCCGGGGGCGTCCAGCAGGTCGGTGCCGTCCAGGTGCAGGACGTCGAACAGGAACACGCTCAGCGGGACGGGCTCGGTGCTCTTCGCCGTTCGGGTCGCGGTGCGGGCCGCGGTCACCTGGAAGGGATGGGGACGGCCGTCCGGCCGCAGCGCGATCAGCTCGCCGTCGAAGACCGCGGTGCCGGCGGGCAGGCCCCGCACCGCCTCGACGACCTCGGGCAGCCGGGCGGTGATCTCGTCGAGCGTCCGGGTGAACACCCGCACCTCGCCGCCCGACACGTGCACCTGCGCGCGGATCCCGTCCAGCTTCCACTCGACGGCCGCCTCCGCCTTGAGCTTGCCGAACGCCTCGTCGAGGGACGGCGCCGCCGCCGCGAGCATCGGCTTGACCGGACGCCCGACCTCCAGCGTGAACTCGCGCAGCGCCTCGACCCCGCCCGCGAGGGCGGCGGTGGCGACCGGGCCGAGCGACCCGCGCAGCATGACCGCGCGCCGCACCTCGGCGGACGGCACCCCGGCCGCCGCCGCGATCGCCTCGGCCATCACCCCGTCCAGCGCGCCCTGCCGCAGCTCGCCCGCCAGCAGCCGGACGAGGAACCCCTGCTCGGCGCGGGTCGCGCGGCCGAACAGCGCCGCGACCAGCTCGCGCCGCCGGGCCACCGACCCGGTGCCGGAGACCGCGCCGATCTCGGTGAACGCCGCGTCGACCTCCGGGACGGTCAGCGACGGCCGCTCCGCCGGCGCGGGGACGTCCCGCAGCGCGGCGTACCCGACCCCGATCTGGCGTTGCGGCAGCTCACCCGACAGGTAGGCGACCACGGTCGCCGCCTCGCCGGGCTCGGCCGCGCGCAGGCACTCCGCGAGCGCGGTTACCTTGGCCTTGCGGCCAGAGGTGCCCGCGACCGCCTCCGACGTCCGCGCGATGTCCGCTATCAGCATCCCTTCATTGTGACCACGGGGTCTGACGGTCGGCACCCGGCGGGGGCCTGGTCAGGGGCGGCGGGGCTGGCTACGTTGGCGAGAGGCGGACCTGTGTCCAGACGGGGGAGTGAGGAGCGGGGCGTGGGCCTTCAGCGTCCGGTCGAGCCGTTCCACCGGCCGTACGCCGGGCCGGAACCGCCGGCCCCGGCCCGCCGGCCGAGGCGGCTGCTCGTGCTGCTGGTGGCGGCCGTCGCGTTCGCGGTGGCGGCGGTGGCGGTGTTCCTGATCGCGCCCGGCCGGGGTGACGGCGGCACCGACAGGGCGTCCGTCACGCCGCGGGGCAGCGCGCCGGCGGCCCCGATGCAGCGGGGACGGGTCGTGAAGGCGCTCCCGGCGCCCTGCGGGACGGTGTCCGCGGCCACCGTCGACAAGGCCGTCCCGAACGCCTCGAAGCGGCAGAACGCGAACTCGACGCTCACCACGTGCACGTACTCCTCGACCGGCTCGGCCTTCCGCTGGCTGCGGGTGGAGGCGCACCTGTACGCGCCGGGCGACACCGCGACGCCGGTCCAGGACGCCGAGGGCTTCTACGACGCGCAGTGGGCCCAGGCGCACGACGCCCCGCTCGTCCGCACCATCACGCTGGAGCGCGCCACCGGCATCGGGGACGAGGCGTACCGCTGGTTCAAGGCCGACGAGGGGCAGCCGACCGTGGTCGGGCAGGTCACGGCGCGGATCCGCAACTCCGTCTTCACGGTCAGCTACAGCGAGCGGGCGCCTTCGGCCGGGAAGCGGGACGCCCGGGAGCGGGCCTGCCTCGCCACGGCGACCGCCGCCGCCCGCGAGGTCCTGGCCGCGCTGAATCATTTCTGACCTGAATCGGCCGATCATGGCATATTCACTGTCAACAGCTTCTAAGGTGTTTCGTAAAGGGGAGGAATGCCGATCAAGCTCCCGGTCCAGGTCGGATGGTCGGCATATGAGAAAGCCTGGGAGGAGGAGGTCGACGACGTGACCGTCCAAGCGGTAGGGGTGTCCTGGGTGTAGGCGAGGACCAGGTCAGGCCATTGGATTCGACGATGGGCCGCGGAGTGGACCCCGCTCCGCGGCCCTTATCGCGTTCTCGGGGTGGACCATCGCTCACAATTATCGAAGCATTTTCTAAAACCGGTTCGACGTCAAGATAATTGGCCGCCGGGTAGAACCGGTTACCGTTCCAGGAGTCCGGCGCATCTCCACACGTCACGCGCCCGCTCGTCCAGGAAACCGACCTCGTCGAAGAACGAGGTGCACTTCCGGAACGCCCACGCCGGCGTCGCGCGCCGGTGCGGGCTGCGCGCCGCCACCCGCCGCGCGAGCCGCGGGTCCAGCCCCACCGCCGTGTAGCAGGAGGGGTGGATCATCTGGCCGGCCATCAGCCGCGTCGCCTGCGCCATCCCGGGCAGCGGCCCGATGCCCCTTGCGAGCGGGAGGGGACGACTATCCTGGCCACAGGCCGGGAGAGGGAGGGCGCGAAAGATGGTCGCACAGCGTGACGGGCGCGAGGAAGCGTTGATCCCCATGCCGGAGCTGACGCTGCCCGCGCTCCGCAAGGCGGTCGCGACCGTGGTCCCATCGCGCCTGCCCGAGCTGTTCGCGGACATGGAGAAGGCGTTCACGCAGGCTGGGGAAGACGACAGCATCGTCCCCATCCGGATGTTCTACCGGCAGTGGGGCGAGATCGTCGAGATCGAGCGCCACCCCGAGACCGCGCGCCGCCTGCATGCGGCCGAACGTGCGATGGCCGACGAGGATCCCGAGGTCAGGGCACGCGCGATTCGCGAGATCGGTGACATCGTCCGTGCGGCAGGTCGAGCGGTCGCCGGTGAGTGACTGGACCTGGGAGCACGACCCGGACGACCTGCTCGCCGGATTGCCGCCGGAGGCGATCGCCGAACTCGATCGCCTTGCCCGCGAGATCGCGACCCGAGACTCGATGATCTTCCTTGAGGGGGCGGCGCACAGCGGTGATGTTCCCGGTCTCCGAAGGGAGAGCCGGGGACGGCTCATGGTGAGTTACCTGACCGATGTTCGCGCGGAGAGGATCGTCATCGTCCAGGTCACCTGGTTCGGCTGAGGGCGGGTGCTAGGCCTTGGTGGGGATTCTGGCCAGGAGGCGCAGGGAACCCGGGGACACCCTGGAGAGGGTGTGCAGGAGGTGGCCCTCGAAGTTCACGGGGACCACCGGCTTGTTCTTGACGATGGCGTGGACGACCCGCTCGGCGACCTTCTCCGGCGGGTAGTTGCGCAGCCGGACGGCCTTGTGGCCGCGGTCGCGCAGGCGGTTCAGGGCGGAGGCGTCGTCCCCCACGTAGCGCCCGTTCTTGACGATGTCGGTGCTGACGAAGCCGGGGCAGACCGCGGTGACGCCGATCCGGGACCCGGCCAGTTCGGCGCGCAGGCACTCGCTGAGCATCAGGACGCCGGCCTTCGTCGTGCAGTAGGCGGGCATCGCCCGCCAGGGCGCGAACGCTGCGGCGGACGCGATGTTGACGATGTGGCCGCCGAAGTTCGGCTTGTCGGGCTTGTTCGGCAGGGCGTGGACGCGGTCGCGCATCTGCCGGCCGAACAGCCGGCAGCCGTGCACGACCCCCCACAGGTTCACCCCGAGGATGTGCTCCCAGTCCTCCACGCCGGTGTCGAGGAAGGAGCCGGCGACCGCGATGCCCGCGTTGTTGACGACGATGTCGGGGACCCGGTGGGTCTCCTTCACCTCGGCGGCGAACGCCTCCATCGCGGCGGCGTCCGCCACGTCCACCTCGTAGGCGGTGCCGCCCGCGCCGAGGGTCTTGGCGAGGACGGCGGTCCGCTCGGCGGCGGACCGGTCGATGTCCGCGGCGATGACGCTCGCGCCCCCCTCGGCCAGTGCGAGGGCGACGGCCCGCCCGATACCGCTGCCGGCTCCGGTGACGACGGCGAGGGCGCCGTCGAAGTGCGCGAGTGGCATCGCAACCTCCGAGGTGTCAGGGTCGAGTGATCCAACCGTACTCAGCCCGCCGCGGCATCGGCGATCACTGCGTCGACCTCGGCCCTGCGGTCGGCCTCCTCGGCGGCGAACCGCTCGGTGTCCAGTTTCTCGGCGATCTCCTCGTCCTGGTTCATGAGGGCGTCCAGATCGGCCTTGGACATGTCCAAGACGCCCATGTCGTCGTAGGTCCGCTGGATGCGCTCGCTCCACAGCCCGATGTCCTTCACGCACGGGACGATCCGGCTGAACAGCAGGCTCTGGAACATCTTCATGTAGGGGGAGTTCTCCACCATCTCGTCGACCTCCTTCGGGTCGATGCCGAAGTTGGTCCAGATCTCCCTGCCGCGGATGCGGTCGCGCATCAGGTAGCAGCCCTCGATGACGAAGTCCTCACGCTCGCGGAGCTCGGCGGGGGAGAGCTGCCTGTAGTAGTCGCGGAGCGCCAGGCGTCCGAACGCGACGTGGCGCGCCTCGTCCTGCATGACGTAGGCGAGGATCTGCTTGGGCAGCGGCTTGGTGGTGATGTCGCGGATGACGCCGAACGCGGCGAGCGCGAGGCCCTCGATGAGCACCTGCATCCCGAGGTAGGGCATGTCCCAGCGTGAGTCGGTGAGGGTCTCGTTCAGCAGGTCCTGCAGCTTGGTGTTGACCGGGTAGACCATCCCGACCTTCTCGTGCAGGAATCGCGTGAACAGCTCGACGTGGCGCGCCTCGTCCATCGCCTGGGTGGCGGAGTAGAACTTGGAGTCGAGGTCGGGCACCGACTCCACGATCCGGGCGGCGGTGACCATCGCGCCCTGCTCGCCGTGCACGAACTGGGAGAACTGCCACGACGTGGAGTGCCGCCGCAGTTCGCCGCGCTCCTGCTCCGACAGCATGTCCCAGTACTTCGTCCCGTAGATGGCGAGGGACTGGTCGGGGACGCCGAGGATGTCGTGCGGATCGACCTCAAGCTCCCAGTCGATGCGCTTCGTGGAGTCCCACTGCTTGTCCTTGCCCTTCTGGTAGAGGGCGAGGAGACGGTCGCGCCCGTCGTCGTACTCCCAGGTGAACCTGGTGTCGCCGGCCATCGGGACGTTCCAGGTCTCGGTCTGGACGGGGTCGGTGTAGAGATCGTGTGTCGACAAGGGAGCTCCTCCCCGAGCCGCAGACGTACAATGTACGTCTTACGTACAATGTACGTACGGTGGCATGGGACACTGAGCGGTGTCAACGGCGGGAGGCGAGCGGAAGCGATGGTGAGGCGCGTGACCTCCGACACCCCGCGCCCGGGCCTGACCCGTGCGCGCATCGTGCAGGCGGCCGTCGCGCTGATCGAGCGGGAGGGCGCGGACGCGCTTTCGATGCGCCGCGTCGCGGCCGAGCTGGACGTCGCCGTCATGTCCCTCTACAACCACGTCCCGAACAAGAGCGCGCTGCTGGAGGGCGTCGCCGAGCACGTCGTGGCGGGCCTGGCGCTGCACGACGACCCGTCCGAGCCGTGGCAGGAACGCGCCCGCGCCCTCGTCCGGGCGTTCCGCAAGGTCGCCCACGACAACCCGCGGTGCATGTCGATCGTCCTCACCCACAAGGTCGACACCCCGGTCGGGCTGCGCCCGGCCGAGCGCGCCCTGGCCCTCGCCGCCGCTGCCGGGTTCGACGGGGAGACGTCCGTGCGCATCATGCGCGCCCTCCTGGCCTACGCGCTCGGCGCCCAGATGCGCGAGATCGGCATGGTGAAGATGCTCGGGCACCTGGCCGAGAACGGGGCCGAGTCGTGGAACCGGCTCGACCCGGGCGAGTTCCCGCACGTCATCGCCTACGGCCCCGCACTGGCCGACGTCGATCCCGAGACCGACTTCGAGTTCGGCCTCGACCTGCTCATCGGGGCTCTGGAGGCGCTTCCCCGGCGGACAGGTACGGGCTGAGGCCCTTCCAGCAGAACTCGGTCATGTAGCGGGCCGCGTCCCGCGCCGACACGTCGGGCCGGCTCGTCTGCCACTGCGCGAGCCGCTCGCTGGCGCCGATGATGATCTCGGTGTAGGCGGCCACGGCGCCGGGCGGTGCGGACGGCGCGAACGTCGCGAGCACCCCGGCGATCAGCGTGCTCTGCTGCCGCCGCGTCGCCTCGACGGCCTCGATGGTCTCCGGCGAGGCGGCCGTCGGCTCGCGCAGCAGCATCGCGAACGACCTGCTGTGCTCGTCGATGAACTCGAAGTAGGCGACCATGCCGCGCCAGAGGATGTCCTCGGGAGTGGACGCGCCCGCCATGGCCTTCTGCGTGACGTCGAACAGCTCGGCCTTGGACCGGCCGACGCAGGCGACGAGCAGCCCGTCCTTGGAGCCGAAGTACTCGTAGAGCATCGGCTTGGAGACCCCGCACCGCTCGGCGATCTCGTCCATGGAGGTGGCCTGGTAGCCGCGCTCGCCGAACACCTGCTCGGCCACGTCCAGCATCTGCCGCTCGCGCTCGGCCCGGGACATCCGGCGCCGGTGCGACGGGGGCCGCGATGTGGCGCCACTCACAGAAGAATCCCCTCTGTTGGACCTACCGTCAGTAACCTACTCCGGGTAACTTACCGAAAGTAGGTTATCCGAGAGGAGGGGTCATGAGCGAGCGCGCCCCGGCGATCGTCATCATCGGCTCGGGATTCGCCGGCCTCGGCATGGCGATCCGGCTGAAGCAGTCCGGCTTCCACGACTTCGCCGTCCTGGAGAAGAGCGACGCGCTGGGCGGGACGTGGCACGACAACACCTACCCGGGCTGCGCCTGCGACGTCCCCTCCCACATGTACTCCTTCTCCTTTGAGCTGAACCCGCGCTGGACGCGCATGTTCGCGCCGCAGCCGGAGATCCGCGCCTACATGGAGCGCACCGCCGACAAGTACGGGGTGCGCCGGCACATCCGCTTCGGCGCGGCCGTCGAGTCCATGGAGTACGACGACGACGCCCGCCGCTGGAACGTCACCCTCGCCGACGGGTCCGTCCTCACCCCGAAGGCCGTCGTGTCCGGCATCGGCGCCCTGCACGTCCCGTCCTGTCCGGACCTGCCGGGCATCGAGCGGTTCCAGGGGACGGCCTTCCACTCCGCCGAGTGGGACCACTCCTACGACCTCGCGGGCAAGCGGGTCGCCGTCATCGGGACGGGCGCGTCCGTTATCCAGTTCGTCCCGAAGGTCGCCGACCAGGCGTCCCGCCTCGTGGTGTTCCAGCGGACGCCGCCGTGGATCCAGCCCAAGCCGGACGTCGCCATCCCCGCGCCCGTCCGCACCCTCTTCGCGCGGGTCCCGGGCGCCGCCCGAGCCTTCCGCGGCGGCATCTACTGGGCGCTGGAGGCCCGCGCCGTCGGCTTCACCATCGACCCGCGCCTGTCCGGGCCGCAGGAGCGCCTCGCCCGCCGGCACATGGAGAAGCAGATCCCCGACCCGGAGCTGCGCGCCAGGGTGACGCCGGACTACCGGATCGGCTGCAAGCGGATCCTGCTGTCCAACGACTACTATCCGACGCTCGCCCGTCCCCACGTGGAGGTCGAGACGTCCGGCGTCGCCGAGGTCCGCCAGAACTCCATCGTCACCGAGGACGGACGCGAGTACGAGGTCGACTGCATCATCTACGGCACCGGCTTCAAGGTGACCGACGCCCTCACCGACCTGCGCGTCACCGGCCGGAACGGCACCAAGCTCCAGGAAATCTGGGCGGACGGCATCGAGGCGCACCGCGGCACCACGATCCCCGGCATGCCGAACTTCTTCATGCTGCTCGGCCCGAACACCGGCCTCGGCCACAACTCCGTCGTCTTCATGATCGAGGTTCAGATCCAGCACGTGCTGAGCTGCCTGCGCCTGCTCCAGGAGACCGGCAGCGACACGATCGAGCCGAAGCCCGAGGCCGCCCGCCGCTTCAACGACCGCATGCAGAGGCGGCTGCGCCGCGCCGTCTGGAACGAGGGCGGCTGCAACAGCTGGTACCTGGACGAGAACGGCGTCAACCGCACCCTCTGGCCGGGCCACACGTTCGAGTTCTGGGCGAGCACCCGCACGGCGAAGCCGGAGGAGTTCGTCCTCACCCGCTGAGATAAGCATGGGGTCATGATGAAACCGCTGATGCCGCGATCGGTCGCCCGCTTCAACAAGGTCGTCACGAACCGGGTGCAGGGCGTCTACGCGCCCTACCTGCCGCCCTTCGCGATGATCGTGCACCGCGGGCGCCGCTCCGGCCGCGAGTACCGGACGCCGGTCACCGCGTTCCGCAGCGGCGGCCGCCTCATCGTCGGCCTTCCGTACGGCCGGGACGCCGACTGGGTCCGCAACCTGCTCGCCGAGGGGCGCGGCGGCGTGGAGCGCCTCGGCCACGTCCGCCGGATCGGCAACCCGCGGGTGCTGACCGCCGCCGACGCGGCCGAACTGCCTCCCCCGGCCCGCTTCGCCACCCGCCACATGGACATCCTCGTCGCCGACATCGAGGACTAACGGCGCGGGTTACTTGGCGGCGGCGAAGATGGGGCGGAAGCCCGCGATGAGCTGGCGGATCACCGGGCGCTGCTCGGCGGGGGTGCGGCCGCGCAGGTCGTGGATGGGGTCGAGGCCGTCGTAGTACGGGGCGAGCGCGAGGAACGGCAGGATGGTCATCAGCCAGGTGGCGAGGACGTCGAGGTCGGCGTCCTCGCGGATGTCGCCCTGCTCCCGCCACAGCTGCAGCGTCGGGTGGATGACCATCAGGTAGTGCTGGTTCGCGGTGTCGCGGACGACGGAGCGGACGCTGTTGTCGAGCTCGAAGTTCGTCGCCGCGGTGACGCCGCGCTCCAGCGGGTGGTCGGCCATGTACTCGGTCCAGTCGCACAGGACGTCGAACAGCCACTCGTCGAAGCTCTGGTCGAAGTCGATGCGCTCGATGCGGCGCTCCATCTCCTCGCGGATGCGCCGGGACGTCTCGTCGCAGACGAACGCGAAGAACTCCAGCTTGTCGCTGAAGTACTGGAAGAGCGAGCCCTTGGCGATGCCGGCCTCGCGGGCGATGGTGTTGAGGCTGCCGGTCGAGTACCCGTGCTCCCCGAACTCGCGCATCGCCACTTCGAGCACGCGCTCGCGCTTGGCGACGTTCAGGCGGAACCAGGTCGACGTCGGCATGGACCCCTTCGACTTCCCGTCATGAGCCGGTAACCAGAAGGTCAGGATAACGGTCCGTGGCGTCCCGTGTGACCCGAAGCGTCACCGGCGCCCCATGTCGGGCCTCCGGTCACCGGCCGCCGGGGACGCTCCGGCGCCCTGGCCTCCGGCGCCGGTACAGGCTCGCGGCGCGGAGAGTGGCGTCGAGGGAGAAGCGGGCGTCGGCGTCCTCGAGGCTGTCGCCGAGGTAGTTCTCCAGCTGGCGGAGCCGGTACCGGACGGTCTGCGGGTGGATCTTGAGCCGCTCGCCGATGTCGACGGCGGTGGCCCGGGTGGTGACCGACTCGGCGAGCGTCTCGACGAGGCGCTTGCGCTGCCCGTCGGACACGTCCCGCAGCGGTTCCAGGTGCCGGCGGGTGAGCTCCTCGATCAGCGGCGGGTCGGACAGCAGCCACATGGTCATCAGGTGGTTCTGGCACGGGATGAGGGAGGCGTCCGGGATGACGCCCTCCTCGGCGAGGGCGAGGACGCGGCGGGCCCAGCGCAGCGAGTGGGTAGCGCGTTCCAGCGGCAGGGTGAGGCCGAGGACGCAGCTCGCGTCGGCCAGGGCGGCGTGCAGCATGGCCCGGCGTTCCGCGGTGAGCGGTCCGGGGACGAGCAGGCACGGTTCGGCCGAGTCGAAGTCGATGAGGACGTCGGCGTCGAGCGCGGAGCGGGTGCAGGGCGCCTCGGGGTGGATGGCGACGAGGGTGGCCTCCGCGGGGAGCGGCCACCAGCCGGTGGACCTGGCGAGGTCCTCGATGGCCTCGGGGACGACGGCGGGACGCTGCAGGATGAGGTGCAGCAGCCGGCGCCGCTCCTCGCGGCGGCGCACGTCCGCGTGGCAGGTGGCCTGCTGGTGGCCGAGGCGGGCCTGCGCGACGGCGTCGTCCAGGTAGACGAGCATGGCGTCGACGGTGGTCGCCACGACCGAGGTGGGGACCTGCTCGCGTTCGGCGACGATGACCGTGCGGCGCCAGGCGACGTGGAAGGCGATCCGGGTCGCGGCCTGGAGGTGGTCGAGGGTGCGCCCCTCGACGGCCTCGAAGTGCCCGAAGGCGCGGCAGGTCTCGTCGCGCTGGGCGGTGCCGGCGGCGGGGTCGGCGTCCATGTCGACGAAGGAGGCCAGCAGCAGGTCGATGCCGTGCCGGAGGATCTGGTCGTAGGCGGAGCGCTCCGGCCGGTCGTACTCCGGGATCGCCCGCTTGATCTCGGTGACGATCTCCTGCGCGACATCGGCCAGCTCCGCCCGCAGCAGGCCCAGGAAATCGGCGGAGGTGATCTGACTCCGTTCGTGTTCGGACAATTCCAATGCCTGCGACATGGGAAAGAGAAACCTCCGCATCGGGACCGGCCGGGCGTCCGGCGCCGCGCCTTCCGTCCCGGCCGGACGGCGGTGCCGGGTGGCGTGTGCCGAACGGAAGGGCGACACCTGGGGCGAGATCGGAAACACCGCGAACATAAAGTCGCCCGTCGCCGGTGGCAAGGGTCTGCGGCGTGATCGGGTCCGGTTCGGTGCGGTTTTGCGCGCGAAGTGACAAGAACGGCGTTCGGTTGCTGGTCCGGTGACAACCAGGGGCCGGCAGCTCCGTGCGGCAGGGACCTTCGCGCCATCATGTTACCGGGCGGTAGTCACCGGGCGGTGAATCCGGACCGGGTGGAGACTAAGCCGGTGACAAAAAACGGCAGCCATTTATCGAATTGCGTCCGGAACTCTGTGCGGCCCTATTGAATGCGAGAGCTACTCGGTCGTAACGTTCCGCCGGACGGAGCAGCCTTATAGCGAGTGGCGGTGTTCGTTGGGAATTGAAGTCGTCGTCGAGGGCCTGACCAAAGCCTTCGGCACGCAGACGATCTGGCGCGGCGTCACCCTGACGTTGCCCGCCGGTGAGGTCAGCGTGCTGCTCGGGCCCTCGGGCACGGGCAAGACGGTCTTCCTCAAGTCGCTGGTCGGGCTGCTCAAGCCCGAGGAGGGCCGGGTGCTGATCGACGGCGTCGACATGGTCAACGACCCCGACCGCACGGTCTTCGAGGCCCGCAAGCGGTTCGGCCTGATGTTCCAGGACGGCGCCCTGTTCGGCTCCATGCCCCTCTACGACAACATCGCGTTCCCGCTCCGCGAGCACACCCGCAAGAAGGAGTCCGAGATCCGGCGGATCGTGATGGAGCGCATGGAGATGGTCGGCCTCGGCGGCGAGGAGCGCAAGCTGCCCGGCCAGATCTCCGGCGGCATGCGCAAGCGCGCCGGCCTCGCCCGCGCCCTCGTCCTCGACCCGGAGATCATCCTGTGCGACGAGCCCGACTCCGGCCTGGACCCCGTCCGCACCGCGCACATCTCCCAGCTGCTGATCGACGTCAACGCGCGGATCGACGCGACGATGCTGATCGTCACGCACAACATCGACATCGCGGCGACCGTCCCGGACAACATCGGGATGCTGTACCGCCGCGACCTCATCGCGTTCGGTCCCCGCGAGGCGCTGCTCACCAGCGACGAGCCGGCCGTCACGCAGTTCCTGCACGGCGACACCCGCGGGCCGATCGGGATGTCGGAGGAGAAGGACGCCGCGCTGCTCGCCGCCGAGGCCGCCGCGGCGGCCGAGGCCGGCGGGTCCGCCGGCCCGGCGCGCGGCCGCCGCACCATCGAGATCCCGCCGCAGCTGCGGCCCACCGCCGGGATGCCTCCGCGGCAGGCCGAGCTCCGGCACGCGCAGCGCGTCGACGCGCTGCTGCCGCGGCTCTCCCGCCGGGCGCAGGAGGCGATCTGGGCCAACCGCAGGCACATGGCGGAAGGCGGCGGCAATGGCGCGGCCTGACGAGCCGACCGCACCGCGCGGCGACACGCGCGGGCCCGAGGAAGGAGACGCGCGTGGCGGCACCTGACACCGCCGTCCCCGGCGCCGGCGCGCTGCGCCAGGTCGGGCGGCTGTTCGCGCTCGCCGGGACGGTGCTGGCGATGACGTTCCGCCGGCCGTTCCAGCTCCGCGAGCTGATCCAGCAGTTCTGGTTCATCGCGTCGGTGGCGATCCTGCCGACGGCGCTCGTGTCCATCCCGTTCGGCGCGGTCATCTCGCTCCAGGTCGGGTCGCTGGCCAAGCAGCTCGGCGCGCAGTCGCTCACCGGCGGCGCCAGCGTCCTCGCGGTGGTGCAGCAGGCGAGCCCGCTGATCGTGGCGCTGCTGATCTCCGGCGCGGCCGGGTCGGCGATCTGCGCCGACCTCGGCTCCCGGACGATCCGCGAGGAGATGGACGCGATGGAGGTCATGGGCGTCTCGCCCATCCAGCGCCTCGTCGTCCCGCGCGTGCTGGCCTGCATGGCCGTCGCGGTGCTGCTGAACGGCCTGGTCTCCGTCGTCGGCGTCGCCGGGGGCTACTTCTTCAACGTGATGATGCAGGACGGGACGCCGGGCGCCTACCTCGCCTCGTTCTCCGCCCTCGCGCAGCTGCCCGACCTGTACGTCAGCGAGCTGAAGGCGCTGCTGTTCGGGTTCATCGCCGGGGTGGTGGCCGCCTACCGCGGGCTGAACCCGAGCCCGGGCCCGAAGGGCGTCGGCGACGCGGTCAACCAGTCGGTCGTCATCACGTTCCTCCTGCTCTTCTTCGTCAACCTGGTGCTGACGGCGATCTACCTCCAGGTCGTCCCCCCGAAGGGGGCGTGACGTGGCGATCCCCGGTGCGCGCCGGTTCCGGCCGGTCAAGCTCGTCTCCTGGCTGGACGACCCCGGCGACCAGCTCGGCTTCTACGTGCGGGCGCTGCTGTGGACGCCGCGCGCCCTGCGCCGCTACCTGCGCGAGTCGCTGCGGCTGCTCGGCGAGGTCGCCTTCGGCAGCGGCGCGCTCGCGGTCATCGGCGGCACCGTCGGCGTGATGATCGGCATGACGGTGTTCACCGGCGTGGTCGTCGGCCTGCAGGGCTACGCCGCGCTCGACCAGATCGGGTCCGCCGCGTTCACCGGCTTCGTGTCGGCCTACTTCAACACCCGGGAGATCGCGCCGCTGGTGTCCGGCCTGGCGCTGTCGGCGACGGTCGGCGCGGGCTTCACCGCCCAGCTCGGCGCGATGCGGATCAACGAGGAGATCGACGCCCTGGAGGGCATGGGCATCCAGTCGGTGCCCTACCTGGTGACCACCCGCATCATCGCGGGCAGCGTGGCGATCGTCCCGCTGTACGGGATCGGGCTGCTCAGCTCCTACGTCGCGTCCAGACAGGTGACGCTCTGGTTCAACGGGCAGTCGGC
The DNA here is from genome assembly GCF_039871695.1 of Actinomadura sp. B10D3. Lineage (NCBI taxonomy): Bacteria > Bacillati > Actinomycetota > Actinomycetes > Streptosporangiales > Thermomonosporaceae > Actinomadura > Actinomadura sp. B10D3. Next base: position 16,876 of record NZ_JBDPLY010000035.1, on the reverse strand, counting down.
AGGCACCTACGACCACTACTTCAACATCTTCCTCGCGCCCGAGGACGTGGTGCTGTCGTTCGTCAAGGTGCTCATCTTCAGCGTCATGGTCGTGCTGGCGCACTGCTACTACGGCTACCGCGCGGTCGGCGGCCCCGCGGGCGTGGGCGTGGCCGTCGGCCGCGCGGTCCGCACCGCGATCGTGCTGATCAGCGTGACGGACTTCTTCATCAGCCTCGCCATCTGGGGCGCGACGACGACGGTGAAGGTGACGGGCTGACATGGCTAGACGTACCACCCGGCACGTCGTCGGGCAGCGCCTCACCGGCGTGGCGTTCCTGCTCGTCCCCGCGCTGCTGATCTGGCTGTCGATCGCGATCTACAACAAGCAGTTCACCGAGGTGACGACGGTGACGCTGCGCACCGGGACGGCCGGCCACGAGATGCACCCGCTCGCGGACGTGAAGGTCCGCGGCGTCGTCGTCGGCGAGGTCCGCTCCATCACCGCGGACGGGGCGGGCGCGAAGCTCGAACTGGCGCTGAAGCCGGAGATGACCGGGCGGGTCCCGTCGGACGTCCAGGCGCGGCTGCTGCCGACGACGGTGTTCGGCGCCCGTTTCGTGTCGCTCGTCCCGCCGGACGGGTCGACGGCCCCGCCGATCGCGGAGGGCGCCGTCATCTCCGAGGACCGCAGCAGGAACGCCGTGGAGCTGTCGGAGGTGCTCAACCACACGATGGACCTGCTCAACACCGTCCAGCCGGCCAAGCTGTCGGCGACGCTGAACGCCATGTCGCGGGCGCTGGAGGGGCGCGGCGACCAGATCGGCCGCAACTTCGAGCAGCTCGACGCGTTCCTGACCAGGCTCAACCCCGAGGTGCCGGCGCTCGCCCGCAACCTCGACGAGCTGGCGGAGTTCTCGCGGCACGCCTCCGACGCCGCCCCCGACCTGCTCCAGGCGCTCACCGACTTCACCGCCACCAGCCGGACGATCGTCGAGCAGCGCCTCGCGCTCGCGAGCCTGTACGACGCGGTCTCGGCATCGTCCGCCGACCTCGACGACTTCCTGCGCGCCAACTCCGGGAACATCATCGAGCTGGCGTCGGCGAGCCGCGGAAGCCTGGACCTGCTGCGCCGCTACGCCCCGGCCGCGCCCTGCACGTTCCGCACGTTCGCCGAGTTCGTCCCGAAGATGAACAAGGTCCTCGGCAAGGGCACCGACCGGCACGGCGTCCACGGCGTGGTCGTGTCCATCCCGCACAAGGGCCGCTACGTGCCGGGCAAGGACGCGCCCCGCTACGACGGCGGCGACGGGCCGCACTGCCCGAGCGTCCCGTACCTGGCGTCCGGGAACGGCGTGCGGGTGCTGCCCGCCGGCGGCGCCCCGGGCAGCGGCGGCGCGGCCGGCAGCGGCCTCGGGCCCGCGAACTCGGCGTCGGAGAACGACCTGGTCAACGAGCTCGCCGGGCCGTCGCTCGACGAGGTCCCCGAGGAGCTGCCGGACTGGTCCAGCGTTCTCGTCGGGCCGATCTACCGGGGCACGGAGGTGACGGTCAGGTGAGGCTCGCCGGACAGGGGATCAAGGGGCTGGGGTTCCCCCTCGTCAGCTCGCTGATCTTCATCGCGGTGACGGTGCTGGCGACGCTGCTGCTGGCGTCCAGCATCACCGGCGCCACCAGCGGCGACCGCGTCACCTACTACGCCAAGTTCACCGACGTCGCCGGCCTGCATCCCGGGCACGGCGTGCGGATCGCGGGCGTCGAGGTCGGCCAGGTCGAGGAGATCGAGGTCAGCGACCGGCGGCTCGCCCGGGTGAAGTTCTCCGTCGACCGGGCCCGGACGATCCCCGCCTCGGCGACCGCCGCGGTCAAGTACCTCAACCTGGTCGGCGGGCGGTACATCGCGCTCGGCCAGGGCACCGGCTCGCCCGGCCAGGTGTTGAAGCGCGGCGGGACGATCCCCGTCGAGCGCACCACCGGGACGCTCAACCTCACCCAGCTGTTCCAGGGGTTCCAGCCGCTGATGCAGGCGCTGTCGCCGGGGGACGCCAACCGGCTCTCAGAGTCGATCGTCAAGGTGCTCCAGGGGGAGAGCGGCACCGTCGAGAGCCTGCTGCGCACGGTCGGGCAGCTGACGAGCACGCTCGCCGCCAAGGACCGGGTCATCGGCCAGGTCATCACGAACCTCGACAGCATCGTCCAGACCATCAACGGGCGCGACCGGCAGCTCGTCGACCTGATCTCGACGCTGCGCCGGTTCACCTCCGGCCTGGCCGCCGACCGCCGGCCGATCGGCGAGGCGCTCGGGTCGATCGCCGACCTGACCAGCGCCACCGCCGGGCTTCTCCAGGTCGCGCGGGACCCGCTGAAGGACGACATCGTCCAGCTCGGCCGGCTCAGCGACAACCTGAACCGCGACGAGCCGCTGCTGGAGCGGTTCCTCCAGCGGACGCCCAAGAAGCTCGCGACGTTCGGCCGGCTGGGCTCCTACGGGTCGTGGATGAACTTCTACCAATGTGAGGTCCAGCTGATCGGCGTGACCTATGCCGGTTCCGACGTCACGGGCCAGCCGCCGCCGACCGGCATCCCGATCAAGGACGCGAGGTGCCGCGGATGACGCCCCCGAACCCCCCGGGCGGTCCGGCGGCACCGCCGCCGCGCCCCGTGCCCCGTGCCCTGCCGCGCATGAAGAAGGGCCGGCCGCGGTTGAAGCCGCTGCGCGAACGCAACCCGATCGGGGTCGCGGCCGTCGGCGTCGCCCTGCTGCTGGTGCTCGGGATGCTCGCCTTCCGCGCCGACGACCTGCCCGTCATCGGCGGCGGGACGACCTACAGCGCGTACTTCTCCGAGGCCGCGGGGTTGAAGGACGGCCAGGAGGTCCGCGTCGCCGGCGTGAAGGTCGGCAAGGTCACCGGCGTCGAGCTCGACGGGAACAAGGTCAAGGTGACGTTCCGGGTCAAGGACACCTGGGTCGGGAACGCCACCCGCGCCATGATCATGATCAAGACCCTGCTGGGCTCGAAGTACCTCCAGCTCGACCCCCTCGGCTACCGCAGGCAGGACCCGCGCGAGACCATCCCGCTCGACCGGACCGTCGCCCCCTACGACGTCACGACCGCGTTCGAGGACCTCGGCCGGACGTTCGACCGGCTCGACACGGCCAAGCTCGCGGCGAGCCTGGAGACGATCTCCACGACGTTCGAGGACACCCCGCCGAGCGTCCGCGTCGCGCTGGACGGCCTGTCGTCGCTGTCGACCACCATCGCGTCGCGGGACGCCGAGCTGGCCCGCCTCCTCGCCGGGACGAAGCAGCTGTCCGGCACGATCTCCGCGCAGAACGCCCAGTTCCAGACCCTCTTCAAGGACGGCAACCTGCTGCTCGGCGAGCTGCGCCGGCGGCGCGACGCGATCCACGCGCTGCTCGTCGGCACGAACCGCCTCGCGCGGGAGCTGGTCGGCCTCGTCGAGGACAACCGCCGCACGCTGGGCCCGACGCTCACCTCCCTGGACCGGGTCACGACCGTCCTCGAACGCAACCAGAAGAACCTGGACCGGGCGCTGGAGACCGCCGCCCCCTACATGCGCGTCGTCGCCAACTCGACCGGCAACGGCCGCTGGGTGGACGGCTACCTGTGCGGCACCGTTCCGAAGGAGTACCTGGAGAACGGCGCGTGGAAACCGCCCGTCACGGGCTGCAAGCCGCCGCGTCTGACGGGGGGTCGGTGAGATGGCGTCCTCCACGACACGCACGGTGAAGCTTCCCCGGCTCGGGTCGCCGATCCGCGACCACCGCACGCGGGTGCTCCAGGCGCTCATCGCGACCTTCGTCCTCCTGGTCGCGATCGCGCTGGTCCCGCTGCTGACCGGCGGGCCGACGCACCGGATCACCGCGTACTTCGCCACCGCCATCGGCGTCTACCCCGGCTCCGACGTCCGCGTCCTCGGCGTGAAGGTCGGGTCGATCGACTCCGTCGAACCGCTCGGGAACCGGGTCAAGGTCGACATGCTGCTGGACGACGAGGTGGACGTCCCCGCCACCGCCCGTGCCGTCGTCATCGCGCCGAACCTCGTCTCCGACCGGTACGTGCAGCTCGACCCCGCCTACGACGGCGGCCCGAAGATGGCCGACGGCGCGTCCATCGACGTCGGCAACACCGCGACGCCGCTCGAACTCGACCAGCTCTACGACGCGGTGCGCAAGTTCTCCGGCGACCTCGGCCCGCAGGGGCTGAACGCCCAGGGCGCGCTGTCGGACGTCGTCCGGGTCGGCGCCGCCAACCTCGGCGGCAACGGCCGGGCGCTCAACACCACGATCGCCGACCTCGGCAAGGCGTCCCAGACCCTGGCCGACACCAGCGGCGACCTGTACGCCACCGTCGCCAACCTCAACAAGTTCAGCGAGATGCTCCGCGCGAACGACGGGCAGATCCGGCTGGCCGAGAACCAGCTCGCCGAGGTGAGCGGGTTCCTCGCCGCCGACCGGGAGGAGCTCGCCGCGGCGCTGCGGAGCCTCGCCCTGGCGCTCGCCGAGGTGAAGGGATTCGTGTCCGACAACCGCGCGGCGCTGAAGAAGAACGTCGGGAAGCTCGCAGGGATCACCCAGGTCCTCGTCGACCAGCGGGCGTCCCTCGCCGAGATCCTCGACACCGCGCCGCTGCTGACCCAGAACGCGCTCAACGCCTACGACCCGAAGACCCGCTCGCTGATGACCCGCGGCAACCTCCTGGAGGTCACCAAGGCGTTCGGCAGCACGAGTCAGCCGGGCGTCGACCCGCCCGGCGCAGACCAGCGGCCGGTGTGCGCGGCGGCGGCGTCCGCGACGAAGGCGCTGCGCGAGCAGTGCGAGCGCCTGGAGAAGGGCGGGCTGGTCGCGGTCCCGCCGTCGCGGACGCCGGGCGTCCCGGCGCTGCCGCTGCCGCCCGCGGGGACGACCTATGCCGGTCCCGGTGGAGAGGGAGGACGCTGATGCGCACGCCCAGGCTCCTCACGGCCGTCGCGGCCCTCACCGCCGGCACCGTCCTCGCGGCGGGCTGCTCGACCCGGATCGAGGACATCCCGCTGCCCGGCGGCGCCGACCTCGGCGACCACCCGTACACGGTGAAGGTGCAGTTCGAGGACGTGCTGAACCTCGTCCCGCAGGCCGCGGTCCGGGTCAACGACGTCCCGGTCGGGCGGGTGAAGAAGGTGTCGCTGCCGAAGAACGCGTGGAACGCCGAGGTGACGCTCGTCGTGAACGGCGACGTGCGGCTGCCGGCGAACGCGACCGCGAACCTGGAGCAGTCGAGCCTGTTGGGGGAGAAGTACATCAAGCTCGCCGCGCCCGCCACGGCGCCGTCCCCGCAGCCGCTGACCGACGGCGCCACGATCCCGGTGTCCCGCACGACCCGCAACGCCGACACCGAGGAGGTGTTCGGCGCGCTGTCGCTGCTGCTGTCGGGCGGCGGGCTCCCGCAGATCCGGACGATCAACAAGGAGCTGAACCAGGCGCTCGGCGGGCGGGAGGACAAGGTCCGCTCCGCGCTGCGGAACCTCAACGGCCTCACCGGCACGCTGAACCGCAACCGGCGGTCGATCGTGGACGCGCTCGACGGGCTCAACCGGCTGTCGTCCACGGTCGCGGCCCGCAACGGGCAGGTCGAGACCGTCCTCGACGACCTCTCGCCCGGCCTGAAGGTCCTGGACGAGCAGCGTGGCAAGCTCGTCGAGATGCTGCGCCGGCTGGAGAAGCTGTCGGACGTCGCCGTCAGGACCATCAACGCCAGCAAGGACGACACGGTCGCGAACCTGCGCTCGCTGGCGGTCATCCTGCGCAAGCTCGCCGATTCCGGCCGGGACCTGCCCAAGTCCCTTGAGGTCCTGCTCACCTACCCGTTCACCGACGAGGCGCTCAAGGCCGTCAAGGGCGACTACCTCAACGGCTACCTGACCGTCGTCGCCGCCGAGGGCAACGACTGCGTCATCCCTCCGGTGAAGGAGCTGAATCCGAAGAGCCTGGCGAACGCGCGCGCCCTGGCCGCCCCGCCCGTCGGCCCACAGCCGGTGCCGTGCCCGGGCACCGCGGACGGCGGCGGGACCGGGCCGTCCGCCACGCCGGACCCGGCGACGCCCACGCCGCAGCCGGTCGCGCCGCGATCACCGTCCGGCGGCTCCGGCGGCTCTGGCGGTGGGCCCGGTGATGGGCCCGCCCTGCCGCTCCCGACCCTCGGGGAGGGGGACTGACATGCTCACCGTGGGCACCCGCATCAAGATCGTCGTGTTCGCCGTCATCGCAATCTTGGTGGTCGGCTACATCGGGACCACCTACGCCGACCTCGGCCGCTACGTCGGGATGCGCGGGTACTACACCGTCCGGCTCGACCTGGCGACCACCGGCGGCCTCTTCGAGGGCTCCGCCGTCTCCTACCGCGGCGTGACCGTCGGCAAGGTCGGCAGGCTCGACCTCAGCCGGGACGGCGTCATCGCCGAACTGCGGATCGACGACTCGTCCCCGAAGATCCCCAAGAACCTGCAGGCGGTCGTCGCGAACCGGTCCGCCGTGGGCGAGCAGTACGTCGACCTGCGGCCGGCCGCCGACTCCGGGCCCTACCTGGCGCAGGGCTCCACGATCCCGCGCAGCGTCACCGTCACCCCGGCGCCGGTGAACGAGACGCTCAAGAGCGTCAACGACCTCGCCGCCTCGCTGCCGCTCGCCGATACAAAGATCCTCATCGACGAGCTGGGCCTGGCGTTCGCCGGGCAGGGCCCGCACCTCCAGCAGCTCCTCGACACGAGCGCCCGGTTCGTGTCGGCGTCCGACGCGGCGTTCCCGGACTCGCGCGCACTGATCCACAACGGCCGGGCGGTGCTGCGGACGCAGAACGAGATGTCGGCCGCGTTCAAGTCGTTCGCGTCCAGCTCCAGCCTGTTGGCGCGGCAACTCCGCGACTCCGACACCGACCTGCGCAGGCTCATCGCGGCCGGGCCCGGAGCCGCGAACGAGCTGTCCGGCCTGCTGCACGACCTGGATCCGAGCCTGAGCGTCCTGCTGGCGAACCTCCTCACCACCGCGCGGGTCGGCGAGCCGCGGCAGGCCGCCATCGAGGAACTGCTGGCGAACCTCCCGAACGTCGCGGCCGTGGGGTCCAGCATCGTGTCCGGCGGCAAGCTCCGGCTCGGCCTGGTCACCACGTTCTTCAACCCGCAGCCCTGCACCCGCGGCTACGGCAGGACCCGCTACCGCAACGGCCTCGACCTGTCGCCCGCGCCGGCGTTCAACACCGGCGCCCACTGCGCCGAGAGCCCGAGCACCGGCATCAACGTCCGCGGCGCCGCAAACGCGCCGCGCAAGGGCGTCCCGGAACCGGCCAAGCCCGGAACCCTCAGCGGAACGGGCACGACGGACCTTCTCGACTCGCTGGGCCTCACCGGGCTGGCGCGTCCGGCGCCGTCCGGGGACCTGGCCGCCCTCCTCGGCCTGGGAGGTCCGCGATGACCGGCGCGGCGTCGCTGCGCAAGCCGGGGTCGCTGATCCGATGGGTGCGCCCGGCGGGCCACGTCCTCACGGCCGCCGCCGCGGTCTTCCTGTGCCTGTCGCTCTGGTCGCTGTTCCAGTCCGGGCGCGGCGCCGACCACGACCTGGCCGCCGCGCGCGACGAGGTGAGCCGGACCGCCGTCCGCGACCTCGCTTTGATCAACAGCATCGACCCCAAGGTGGCCGAACTCGACCTCCAGCACTGGCTGGACGTCGCCACCGGCCCGTTCGCCGACGCGCTGAAGCGCGACATGCCCGCCGCCCGCGCGAGGTTCGCCAAGCAGACGGCCCGCTCGCACGGGCGCGTCACCGCGCTCGCCGTCACCCGGCTCGACCGGTCCGCGGGCGAGGCGACCGTCATCGCCTCCGTCCGGGTCTTCACCGAGCCGTCCGGCGACTCCGCCCAGGGCACCGAGCAGCGCAAACGCTACGAGGTCGCGATGCGGCGGGTCGGCGGGACGTGGAAGATCAGCTCGCTGAACCCGCTGGCGCCCGGGGGGAGCAGGCCGTGAGCATCACCGAGGAACGGCCCGCGCGGCGCCGCCCGACCCCGCGGAAGAACCCGCGGAAGGACAAGGCCGCCCGGCGCTCGCTCGGCTCAGCACTGAAGCGGGCCGCCGGGCTGGGGTGGCCGGTGACCCTCGCCCTGGCGATCTGCCTGTCGGCCCTCGCGATCGACGGCTGGGCCGGCAGGCGGAGCGAGCGGTCACCGGCCGCCAACCGCGCGCTCGTCGACAAGGCCCGGACCGCCAAGGTCGTCGCGGAGGTCTCGGCGAAGGTCGAGCGGATCTTCACCTACGTCCACACGGACCCGGCCGCGACCGAACGGGCCGCGAACGGCGTCCTCACCGGGCGGGCCGTCGGCGAGTACCGGCGGCTGTTCGGCCTGGTCAAGCAGAACGCCCCGGCCATGAGGCTCGCCCTCACCACGAAGGTCGCCAAGGCCGGGCTCATCAAGCTCACCCGTGACGGGACGGCGGTCCTGCTGGTCATGCTCGACCAGACGGCCACCCGCGGCGGCACGGCGACCGGCCCGCCGGTCGCGGCCCAGCTCATCGTCACGGCCCGCGACGACCACGGCTGGCGCATCAGCGACCTCCGGGCCGCCTGAAGGAAAGGGGTGGAATTCAGGTGACCGAGACCAGGACCGCCGACCCGGCGGCGGAAGACCAGGAACCCCGGGCCGACGAACCCGAGGCGGCGGAAGAGCCTCGTCAGGACTCGGCATCCGACGACCCGCCGCGGCGGGAGAAGAAGGAGGCCGTGAAGCCGCCCCGCGGCCTCTTCGCGGATCCCCTGGTCAGGGTCGCCTTGGCGGTGACCGTGATCGCCGCCGGCGTGTGCGCGTGGTTCGGCTACTCGTACCGCACCGCGTCCGGTGACGGCTCCCTCGCCTACGCGGCCGAGCGCGACAAGGTCCTCGCCGCGGCGGACCAGGCGATCGTCAACCTCAACACCCTCGACTACCGCGACGTCGACGCGGGGCTGAAGGTCTGGCGCGACTCGTCGACCGCCCAGCTCTACGACGAGATCGTCCAGGGTGGCGAGCGGCTCAAGAGCGATATCCAGAAGGCGAAGACGACCAGCACGGCGAAAATCCAGGAATCGGCCCTCACCGAACTCGACCTCCGCGCCGGAAAGGCCGCCGTCATCGCCGCCGTCAGTATTTCGATCACGGGAGCGGACGGAAAGCCGGTGAACAATCTGCGCCGGTTCACCGGTCAGCTCACCAGAACGTCCGCGGGCTGGAAACTGTCGGCCCTCGGGCAGGCTCCGACCGGAACGTCCTGACGAGGAGAGTCGCATGGCAGCGATCGGCACGCTCGGGCGCGCGGTTCCAGGATCCGGCCGCAACCGCCTCGTCACATTTCTCGGCGTCCTGGCCATCGCGTTCGGTGTCGCCGCCGCATGGCTGCACGGCCAGGCCGGCGAACGGACCGGCGCGGCGTCCGCCAAGAATGAGGCGCTCAGCGACAACGGCCGGACGAGCGAGGTGAAGGGGCAGATCACCACGGCGGTGAACACGGCCTTCTCCTACAACTACGCCGACGTGGCGAAGACCGAGAAGGCCGCCCAGGACGTCCTCACCGGAAAAGCCGTCCAGCAGTACAACCAGCTCTTCGCGTTGGTCCACGAACAGGCGCCCCAGCAGAAACAGGTCCTGACCACCACCGTCACGGACTCGGCGGTCAAGTCCCTGACCGCGGACCGCGCCCGCCTGCTGGTCTTCGTCGACCAGCGCAACACCCGAACCGACAAGAACCAGACCAGCTACTCGGCCGCCGTCTTCGCCGTGAACGCCGTCCAGGTGAACGGACAATGGAAGATCGCCGACATCGACACCCTCGGCGCCTGACATTCGCCTTCACCCCGAACAGTAGGAGTGAACGATGCGCAAAGCCGGCACGAGCACTCTGACGACCGCCGCTCTCGCCGCCTCCGCGGTCATCGCAACGGTGGCTGCTGCGGCCACGACCTGGACCGTACTCCCCGGAGGGGCTGTGACCGCGACCGGCACCCAGCCGCTCACCGTCGTTGACATGAACACGGGAGGCGCCATCGTCTGTGACTCGATGACGGCCAAGGCAGTGGCGAAGAGCGGCTCGGGACTGCAACCGGCCGGAGTCGCGGCGATCGACGAGCTGACGTTCTCGACCCCCGGGAACCCGAACGACTGGTGCACCGGCCCGGTCGGCATTGTCTTCGACGTCCGGCCGGTGGGCCTCCCCTGGCAGATAAACGCCGGGTCCTACGACCCGGCAAGTGGCGAAGTCGTCGGAAAGGCGGTCGGTGTCACGGTCAAGGCGCATGGCTCGGACGAGTGCGACGTGACCTTTTCGGGAGCAGATGGTCAGTCCGGCTGGGTGAAGATGAGGTACGACAACGGAACCGGGAAGGTGTGGGTGGGTGCTTCGCCCGAAGAGATGGAGACCGACTACGGAACGAACCTCGTCGCAACCGGCGTCGACCCCGATTGCGATCCCACACTCGTGGCTCTGGGCGACGAGATCTCCCTGGGTGGTGAATATGAGGTGGCTCCGAAGCAGTTGGTGACGAGCCCCTGACGGCCGATCGACCGAGCTGCGCTCCCACCATGTGCAACGCGCAACAGGACCGCACTCGACGTGCGCAGGAAAAGAGTCGGCTTACCTGAATTGCTGCAAGTGACAATGCGAAAAGATCAGATGCTAAGTCGGTGACAATAGCTTGAAAATGACGGGAGAAAAGTGCTCGCCGCCTCTTGATGGTTGTGTTACCGGCGCGTAGGTTCGTGTTATAGATCAGCAGGGCCGGGTGGTCTCGTAATGGAGTCGGGCAAGGTCGGCTTCAGGGGTCCTGCTCTCACCTGTCTCGAAGGAGTCGCTTCTGAAGAAAACGCAGTCAGTGTCCCTACTAGGTCGAAAGCAGCCACCCCCCGCGAAGGGAAACAGAACTGACATGCGAAAGCACACCCGAAACGCGCTGACCGTGACGGCCGTGGCGGCCAGCGCCATCGCGCTGATCTCCGTCCCGGCCTCGGCGGCCGGCACCTGGACGGTCAGCCCCGGCGGAACCATCAGCGGCACCAACACCCGTCCGCTGACCGCCATCGATACCACCACGGGCTCGCCGGTCGTCTGCGACGTGTCGACCGCGACCGGGACGGCGAAGAGCGGCACCGGCCTCAGCGGCGACGGCATCGCCTCACTGACCGATGTCAACTTCTCAACGCCCGGCAACCCCAACGACTGGTGCACCGGACCCGTGGGCATCGTCGTCAAGGTCACCGCGGAGAACCTGCCGTGGAACTTCAACGCCGAGTCCTACGACTCGGCCTCCGGTGTGACCAGCGGGACGCTCACCGGTGTCGTCGCCAGCATCCACGGCAGTGACGAATGCGACGCGACCATCACCGGGCCCGGCGGCGCGCCGGGAACGATCGAGGGCAGCTACACCAACGGCGCCAACACGCTCGGTGTGACCGGCGGCAACCTCGAGGTCGCGACCGTCGACGCCGACTGCGACCCCCAGCTGATCGGCGTGGGCGACCAGGTCGTGCTCGACGGCGAGTACTCGGTGACCCCGGGCCAGACCATCACCAGCCCGTGATGTAGGGGCGAAATCTCACTCAGGGCCGTACCCGCGCCGCGACGCGGGTACGGCCCGCAGCCCGCGCAAAGGAACCTGATGCAGCCGACGACTCGGAGATTGCTGTCACTCGCGACGACCGTCGTCGTGATGGGGGTGACCGGTCTGCAGGCCGGCATGCCGCCCGCCGTGGCGGACATCGGAGCCGCGCTGCGCTACGTGTGCACCACGTCGACGGGGACGCACGAGATCAACGTGCGGATCGGCGCGTTCGCGCCGCCCGCCGCCGTGGTCGGCCAGCCCGTCCAACTCGGGACGACCGAGGTCACCGTCGAACTGCCCGCGGAGCTGGTGGGCGAGACGTCCGGTGCGGAACCCGCCGAGACGCCGGCAGGGGACGTCCCACCAGTCGGCGTCCAAGACCAGGCCGTGGGGTTCGCGCGGCTGGACGTCACCGTCGAGCAAGGAGGACGCTCACGCAGAGCGGGATGGCCGGACTTCGCGCTGGCGGTGGGCGAGCAGCGAGATGGCATCGTCCTGATGACAGGGCACGGCGTCACACCTCCTGTGGAGCCCCGCGCCAAGGGCGTCCCCATCAGGTGGCTGGCCGGACACCTGACCCTGTCACTGTCGGGTGCCGGGGGCGAGCGCACTTCGGTCTCGTGTTCACTCAAGAAGACGGCGGAACTGGGGCGAGTCGAGGTACGGGGGCACAGGACCACGGCTTCTCCCGGAGTGCCGGGGAGCACGCCCAGCTCGGCCGCCGCGGAGGAACCGCGGGAGCCGTGCCCGGAGATACCGCCGCCGGGCACGGACCCGAACTATGCGATCAACGAGACGGATCCGGGTCTCAAGAAGATTTTGGATGACCCGGCCATCCCATCGGGCATGGTCCGGGTTCCCACGTCGGGATATGTTGACGGCCTGCCCTTCTGCATCACGGCGACCGGCTTCGCCAATGTGGAGAAACTAGGAAACGCCGTACCGGTGTCGGTCGAGACCCAGTTGCGGCGAGGAGTGTACAGCTATCGGCCCACGAACACCTTGAGCGGCACCAACAGAACTGAGCAGTTCGGCTATGTGTTGAGCGACGCACAGCCAATTTCGGCAACGGTTCTTGCCTTTGGCTTCATGCCGACGCGAGCCACCTCCCAAGCCATCCAAGTTCGGCCACCGAAGGGGCTGGAAGGCGAGCCGAAGACGGGAAACCTCCGACTTTCCGGCCTGTTCAATGTGAACCGTCCGCCCAACGCCGGAGAAGAGTCCGAGCTCTTCGCCAGGGCTTACATCCAGCTCAGGGCCGGCGACGCGTCTGTCAATGGAGTCCCGCTCAGGTTGGGCGACGACTGCAGATCCGAGACGACGCTGTTCGACGCGTACTCCTATATGGGAGATCCCAACATGGGGTTCGTCAATGCCACGGATGGACAGACGCTCCAACTTCGGGATCTCAGCATTCCTGCATTTTCGGGATGTGGCGTCGGGGAGGACCTCAGCCCACTGCTCACGGCCAGCATCTCGGGTGGTGCGAACTACGGCCGGTTGGATGCCGGGCGGTGGTGCAATCCGAGAAACGGCGTGAACTGTGACGAGGGCGGACACGGGCCGAATCCGGACACCTGGACGATCGAGCCCGGCGGTGACATCACGGCCACTGCTTCCGATTTCTCGGTGACAGGTGGAGACTCGTCTGTGAGCTGCACGCAGGCAATCGCCAAGTTCCACCTCGACGCTCAGCACTGGCGTGGCATATTCGGCCTGGCGCGAGTTGAGCACGTATATCGCGGATGTCGGCTGCACATGGCCGGTGGTACGACCGTGCCGATCGATCTCAAGCAAGACGGGGAATCCTGGATCAGAGGAACGTCGATGACGTCCGATGGCCTGGCGAACCTCAGGTTCGACGGCATACTGCTCGACGCACATGTGAAGACCGACGAACTCGACTGCTCATTGCGTCTGGGGAGCGTGTGGAACTTCTCCCTGGATCCGCCGCCCCGGGAAGTCCCGACGAACATAAGCGGGGCATACAGCAGCCAGACTGGAAAACTGACGGTCCCGCCATCCCAGATCATTGTCACGCCCAGCACAACGTGCGCCATTCCCGGTTTCACGAAGGGAAGAGGGGTGGACCGCTCGGGGGTCACCTTCGAACTCGACCCGAAGCAGCGGATCACCCAACCCTGATGCGGAGACCGGGTGCCTCGAGACGGTCCCGCCGTTCGCACCACCCCGAGCGGCATGACCGGCCCGCCGCGGACCTCTGGTTCGCGGCGGGCTCTGGAGCGCGGCCCCGGCACCCGGGCGACGTCTGAAAGGTGACGCATTATGCTCCCGATTCTTCGACGGATCGCCGCGACGGCGACCGTTCTCGCCGCCGTTCCGGCGGTCTTCGCGCCGTCGGCCCTGGCCGAGGACGCCTGGACGGTGTCTCCCGGTGGGGCCGTGACCGCCACGGGTGCGGTGCGGGTCCAGAACGTCAGCCGCGGGTGGAACATCGACTGCGGTCAGGCGACGTTCAGCGGGCACGCCGAATCCGGCGCGGGGGACCAGTTCGATCCGCTCGTCGAATTCGACGAAGCGACGTTCGAGAACTGCGCAGGGCCCGATGGCGTCGGTTACACGGTCACGATGACCAGCGGCGTCCAGCTGGAGATGTACGCCTCGTCCTATGACGCCGGGACCGGGAAGACCACGGGCACCTTGTTCGGATTCCAGCTCAACATCGTAGGCACGAACCGGTGCCAGGCCGACGTCGCGGATCCCGCCGGCGATCTGGGAGCGGCCGACGCCGACTTCACCAACGAAGGCAGCGTGCTCGGTCTCGATGGCGGGAACATGGGCGTCACATTCGTCAACTTCGCCTGTTCGAGCGGGTTCATCGCGACCGGAGACCGGATCGTGCTCGCCGCGCAACTGGCTGTGAGCCCGCCTCAAACGATGACCAGCCCCTAACCCGCCCCCGCACACTTCGCGCCAAAAGGCGTCAAAAAGCGGATTCGCCTTCGATGACAATATCTCCGTCCCGGCAAAAGGTCATTCTGGCATCTCCTTACAAAAATCGAGGATTTGCCGCAAATGGCTCCTCTGCATGTATTGAATCATCAATGTAGCGGTCTTATCCTCCCATTGAGAATCACGGATCTTCGCAGTTCGAAGTCCGCCCGCCGCTCGGCATCGTTCGCTCGGCGTCCCTCGTGAGAAAGGACCGACCGTGAAGCTCGCCCGTCCCGCCAAGCGCGTGACCCGGCTCGCGCTTTCCGCCGCCGCCCTCGGCGCGGCGCTGACCGTGGGCGCGGGGACCGCGGCGCAGGCCGCCCCCGCCGCCAACCCCGACCCCATCCCGGACACCTTCGACTTCTCCGACTGCCCGCCGCTTCCCGAAGGCTCCGACCCGCGCCTCTCCAGATGCGTCTCCGTGGTCGTCACCAGCGGAACCTTCCAGATCGGCGCCTTCGACCAGACGATCGACAAGCCGATCCGCATGACGTTCGCGAACGCCTACAACCCCGAGACGTTCAAGTACACCGCGGTGTTCGGCAAGATGCGCGCGGAGCGGATGCTCGTCCAGCCCGGCCTGTTCGGCGACCCGCTGCTGACCGCGGTCTACGCGCAGCCCGAGTTCGCCGGCGTCTTCGACCAGCCGACGAGCGCGGACTTCCACATCAAGGTCGGCCTGAAGATCCGGCTCGTCAACCCGTTCCTCGGCTCCAACTGCCGGGTCGGCAGCGACAGCAACCCGATCACGCTCGAACTCACCACCGCCACCACCTCGCCGCCCGCCCCCAACACCCCGATCACCGGCGAGCCGGCGAGGGTCGTCCGCACCGACCCGCCGCCCACCGTGCGCTCCGCCAAGCACGTCGACAACGCGTTCTCGGTGCCCGGCGCGAAGGGCTGCGTCTTCGGTGGCGGCATCGCCGACTGGCTCGTCAACCAGGTCGGCGGCTTCCCCTCGGCGGCCGGCAAGAACACCGTCATCTTCAACGAGTACATGGCCCTCAAGCCGTACAGCGAACTCTGACGCACACGAGCCCGTGCCCGCGGCACGCCCGCGGGCACGGCCACCCTCGAGCGAGAAAGAGGCCCTGTCATGCGACGCAAGAGCGCGTCCCTCCTGATGACCATGACCCTGGCAGCGGCCCTCCTCGCCGCACCCGCGACGGCGGAGGCCGTTCCCCAGGCCGGCGTTCACCCCGTCGGCCCGGTCACCCTCACAGCCAACTCGACCCTTGTCGACTTGAGCACCGGCGCGGCCGTGGTGTGCGACGGCGGGACGTTCGAAGGCTACGTGCCGTCGATCCAACCGCCCAACCTCGTCGTCAGCAGCGGTTCGTTCGGCGATCCCGCCGATGGGTGCGTCGGCCCCGTGGGCTTGGTCGTGCAACTCACTTTGGCGTTCCCATGGGAGGCCACCGTGACGGCCTACGACCCCGCCACCGGAGTCGCCTCTGGGTCTCTCGCCGGCTTCGAGCTCACCTATCACGACAGTTCCGGTTGCGATGTCTCCATCTCCGGCCCGGCCGGAGTGCCCGCCAGAGCCAACGCGAGCTTGACCAACAGCACCGGTGAATTCGCTATCACCGGCGCCGACGATCTGGAAGTCGCGATGGTGGACGCCGACTGCGATCCACAACTGATCGGCGTCGGAGACCAGATCGCGTTCGAAGCAACCTTCAACACCACCCCCAGCCTCAGCTACAGCGACGCGTAGAGGGCCCACGCAGACTCACGCAAACTGCGTCAGGTCAGGTGAAGATCTCGTCGAGGGTTTGGGCGGTGGCTGCGCGTCGGGCCCAGGTGTCGAGTTGCTGGAGGTCCTTGCAGTTGGTGATGCGCTGGCGGAGGTCGTCGTCGATGGTGAAGCCGCGCGCTTCTAGGACGACGAGGAGCACCTTGATCTCCCCTTTGGCTTCGCCCTCGATCCTGCCCTTGGCTTCGCCTTCGGCTATGTGTTTCAGGGCGAAGTCGCTTTTCCACTCGTAGGTGCCGGCTTGCATGATCTCCTCCAGGCAGGCCATGCGTGCCTGGAGGCATGGCTCTGCGAATTGGGTGTATAGGTCGACGCCCAGCTCGAAGCTTGGAGATCCTGCGCGAGCTGCGTTGCTGTTCTTCCCGCGCTTGGAAGGTGGTGTCTCGCGGTGGTGACGATTCGCCCGCCAGGCTGTCTGTGCATCCTGGCGGGCGGGGTGTCAGTCAGGTGAAGATCTCGTCGAGGGTTTGGGCGGTGGCTGCGCGTCGGGCCCAGGTGTCGAGTTGCTGGAGGTCCTTGCAGTTGGTGATGCGCTGGCGGAGGTCGTCGTCGATGGTGAAGCCGCGCGC
>NZ_JBDPLY010000034.1:0-112965 GCF_039871695.1 Actinomadura sp. B10D3 | reverse complement strand
TTGCCTCAAAGAAATCCCAGACCATCCAAAAGATGATCACGGGGCGGTCCAGCCCACAGGCCGGACCGATAAAGGCACTGGCTTTTAACACGCTGTTGAGTTCTCAAGAAACGGACACCCACCGCGCTGGATCCGCTTTCGCGTTTCCCGCTCCGGGGCGACTCGTCTTACTTTATCGGATTCTTCCGGGCTGTCAATTTCCCGGCTTCTCCGATACACCTTTCCGTTGCCGCTTGCGCGGCACCTTCCGGGCGGTGGAGCTATTTCATCAGATCCGGCCCGATTGTCAAAACGAGCCTTTTCCGACCCACCACGACTGACCCGGCGCGACGAAGCCGCGTCGGTTGATCGAGTGGTGGTTTCCCCGGTGTCCGGCCGGCCGCCGTGCGGGCGTCCTGCATCCGTGTGGGGACGAGGGGTTAACCTACGTGATCAACGCGCCGTCGTCAACTCGGCACCGATTGGGCGTGACCTGGCAGGATCTTCGTGTTTCAGTGGGAACCCGGCGTACCTGATCGACATCTACTTACTGAGTCAACCCCAGCCCAAGCATGGAGGACCAACCATGGCCTACCCGCCCGCGCCCCCGCCCGGCCCGGCTCACAGCGCCGGACCGCCCCCGAACCACCTCCCCTGGGCGATCGCGACGACGATCCTGTGCTGCCTGCCGGCCGGGATCGTGTCCATCGTCTTCGCCGCCCAGGTCAACTCGAAGTGGATGTCGGGTGACCACGCGGGCGCGTACAAGGCGTCGAACAACGCGAAGACGTGGGCGATCGTGTCCGCGGTGCTGGGCGTGATCGTCGGCGTCATCTACTTCTTCGTCACTGTGGCGGCCCAGAACAGCACCTGATCATGACCTTCGAACGGCGGCCTGCCCGGCGAGTGCCGGGCAGGCCGATCTCTGAGCAGTCGGACGGCACCCGCGCCCGGACACCGGTCGCGACCGCCGTCCGGCTGCTCCAGCCCGGCGGCGTGCTGCTTCTCGCCGTCGCCGCCGTCTCCCTTGTCGCGGTCGTCGATCCGAACGAAGAAGGGCACTACCCGACCTGCCCATTCCTCTCGCTGACCGGGTTCCAGTGCCCGGGGTGCGGATCGATGCGTACTGTCCACGCGCTGGCGCACGGCCGGATCCAAGAGGCATTCGCCTTGAACGTCCTGACCGTGGTGATGCTGCCGCTCCTCGCGTACTTCTGGCTCAGGTGGACGCGGGCCCGCACCCTTGATCGGCCCGCACGCACGAAGGCGGGTCACCCGGCTCTGATCTGGCTCCTGTTCGGGGTGATCGTCGCCTTCTGGGTAGTCAGAAACCTCCCGTTCGGCGCGTTCCTGGCCGCATAACACGTGCGCCGAGGCCCCCACACGTCACGAACGCCCACCACCGGTGGCCTCTGAAAGCCACCCGGGGGGGTTGATCGTCTTCGCCGAGCAACAGACCCACGACAACCCGGGTGCCCCTCGGAGACCGCTGGAGATCTGCCGAAGCTCGGCGTCCCATGCCTGGCCACCCCCGCCCGAATGGGCCCCCCGCACGCCGCACTCATCGGCCAGCACAGCCCGCGCCGCCCTCCCACCGATGACCACCGTCGGCACCCAACACACACTCGGGGACGCCCCCTCACCACGCGAAACCATCCGCAGCCCATCGGACCCACGGCCTGCGCGCCACTGATCGAGGCGCATTGGGCGGGCAGGGCAGCATGACCGCGCCGCCGCACCACGTCAGGAGCGGAGCGCCACCAGGAGATCAACCACGTAGGTCTCTTCCACCTCTTGGTGAGGGAAGATCCTGCGCAGCCGCTCACGCTCATCGACGAAGAACGCATGGCGAGCGGCATCGTCAAGGACGAGGAATGCCGAGCGGCTGCCGATGTTGGCGAGATGCACGTCCAACGAGACGGTTCGGCTCCAGCGCATCTGACGGCGCGCTACGTGCAGACCCGTCAGACCCGCCAACCGGATGGCATCGCTGTCCGAAGAGCGCACCGCAGACCTCGGCTTTCGGCGCAACTCACCGGCCATCGCCTCACCCGGCTCCACCGCGATCACATCGGCACCCCGCTCCCGCAGAAGCACGCTGGCGATTCCGGTACCCGCGCCGACATCGGCGACCCGGGCCCCCGCCAGACGACAGCCTGCGAACTCCTCGATGGAGTCAAAGAGCGCGGCTGGATAAGAGGGCCGACTCGCCGCGTATTCAACCGCGGCTATATCAAACGACTGGGCACGAGGTCCGGACACCCCTCATCACCGCCTCCGTGCGCCAAACATACGACCACCCCGCTGATCGTCTGTTCACAGCAGGGACAGCGGGTCAGGTGGGTGGGCGCTTCCCGACGTGGGCGTGGAAGGCCTCTACGTGGTCGGGGGTGCCGCGTAGGGCGGTGTGGGTGGGTTGTGCAGCGCCGGTGAGAGTGCCCAGGCCGGTGGTCGGATGCCACGAACGGTTATCGCTGGATTGATCAGATACAGGCGATGGACCAGGTCCCGAAAGTCTTCGCTGACGCTCCCAGAAGCGGGGTTACGGTGCCTGCGACGTGGATCGGGAAGGTAGGTCATCGCCTGCCACATCCGGAGCCCTCCGCCATCCCAGCGGACCCGCGCGAAGCCGAATCCCCCGCGGGCGGCCGCGGAAACTCTGATCTCATAGATGCGCCGCACATCAACAACGGTGCGCCGCCCCAGGCTGGTGATGGTCAGCCCACCATCGCCCGTCAGCACCACCTTCTGCGTGAGGAGAATGTTCGAGATGAGGACTGTCACAACGGTGACGACGGGGAGGGCCACGTAGGACGGGATCCCTGCCTGCACACCCCACCAATACAGCGGAGACAGGGCCGACACCACCAAAAGCGCGGTGATCAAACGGATTCCCATCGGCAGATGTGACCGATAGTGCAGAGAAGTCCTGTGCGCGTCGTCGCTCTGCGCCATCGGCTCCGGCTCCACCGTGTTCGTTTATCACCCCGACCTTCAGTGTCACATTTCAGAATCCCTTCGCCAACAGGCATGGTGATCGGAGGCGACCCGGCGGGACGTCCAAGCTGATCTGCGACGCAGCCCGCTGGTCACTTCTTGAGGTGGGTCAGGTGGGGTCGGTGAAGGTGGGTGGGCGCTTTTCGAAGTAGGCGTGGACGGCCTCCACCTGGTTGGGGGTGCCGCGTAGGGCGCCCAGTGTGCGGGACTCTTCGAGGTACTGGCCCGCCAGGTCCACGTCGGCGGCGCGGTTGAGGAGGCGTTTGGCGCCGCGGACGGCGTCGGGGTTGTTTCCGGCGATCTCGCGGGCTAGCTCGGTCGCGGCGGTGTGCGGGTCGTCGGCGGCGCGGGTGGCCAGGCCGATCCGCGCGGCCTCCTCGCCGGAGATCATCCGGCCGGTGAAGGTGAGCTCCTTCGCGACGTCCTCGCCGACGAGGCGGATCAGCGCGGCGGTGCCGGTCATGTCGGGCACCAGGCCCCAGCGGATCTCCAGGACCGACAGCTTCGCGTCCGGGGCGACGATCCGGATGTCGGCGCCGAGCGCGATCTGCAGGCCGCCGCCGAGGGCGTGCCCGTGGACGGCGGCGATGACGGGCTGCGGCAGCTCCCGCCAGACGTGGGCGGCCTGCTGGCCGAGGTTCGTGATGCGGCCCGGTTCGCGTGCCGTGATGTCCTGCGCCAGCCGTCTGAACCGTTCGCTGCCGCCGTCGGCGGCGCCGTCGCCGGCCATGGCGGCGAAGTTGGCGAAGTCCAGCCCCGCGCTGAAGGCGCGGCCTTCGCCCGAGAGGACGACGGCGCGCACGGACGGGTCGGCGGCGAGGGCGTCGCCGGTCTGGGCGAGCGCGTCGAACGTGGCCATGTCGAGGGCGTTGAGCTTGTCGGGCCGGTTGAGCCGCACGTCGGCGACTCCCTCATGGACGTTCACGGTGACGCGGTCTGTCATGCGGGACTCCTCATCCTCGGACTCTCTCCGGGGACGATTCCATGTTGGCGCCCCGCCAGTCGAGGGCGGGGTCAGGTCACGGGCACGATCCGGGCGCCGGTGAGCCGGCCGTCATGGACGTCGAGGAGGCCGAGGGTGCCGTGCGGCTGGCGGCGCCGGTCGGTGGGCGACCCCGGGTTGAAGATGCGTAGGCCGTCGCCGGTCTCGTCCAGCGGGATGTGGGAGTGGCCGAAGACGACCAGGTCGGCGTCCGGGAACCAGCGCCGCATCCGGGCCGTGCGGCCGCGGGCCTGGCCGCTGTCGTGGACCATCGCGACGGCGAGGCCGTCCAGGTCGAGTTCGAGGCGTTCGGGGGCGCCCCACGCGGCGACGTCCGGGCCGTCGTTGTTGCCGAGGACGGCGTGGACGGGAGCGTACTCGGCCAGTTCGTCGAGGACGGACGCGGTGCACACGTCTCCGGCGTGCAGGATCACGTCCGCCTCCCGCAGATGCTCCGCCACCCTCGGCGGGCACGACTTCCAGCGCCGCGGTGCATGGGTGTCGGAGATGGCCACCGCTCTCACGCCTCCCATTGTCCCGCACGCAGCGATGTTCCCTGGATGCCGGCCCGCCATGACGGGTGCCGGGGGCGCCAGTCGAGGCGGCGGCGGGCGCGGCTGTTGTCGGCGCCGCGCAGCCCGTTCATGAACGCCGCGCCCCAGGAGCCGGTGGTGAGACGGGCGAGGGCGGCGGGGACGCGCCTGGGGACGGGGGCGTCCAGCAGGGCGGCGTAGGCGGGGAGGAACTCGTGCATGGTGACCGGTGTGTCGTCCACGACGTTGAGGACGCCGGTGACGTCCTTGTCGAGTGCGGCGACGACCGCTGTGGCGGCGTCGTCGGCGTGGGTGAACGAGAGGGTGGAGTGCCCGCCGCCCACGAGGGGGACCTTTCGCGCGCGGACCCGGGCGGCGAAGGACCCGTCCGGCGCGTAGGCGGATCCGGGTCCGTAGAGATGGCCGTACCGCAGGACGAGTCCGCCGGCCTCGTCGGTGAGCCGTTCGAGTTCGAGGAGGGCGTGCAGCACGGGCGCGAACCGCCTGGGCGTGCGGTGGGTCCAGAGTGGTGCGTCCTCGTCGGCCAGGCCGGTACCTGGTTGGTAGGCGTAGGCGAGGCTCTGCGTGAGGACGCGGCTTGCGCCGACCCGTTGTGCGGCCTGATAGAGGGTGTGGGCGGCCTGGGCTGGGAAGTCGCGCTCCGTGGCGGTCAAGAGGTTGACGACGGCCTCCGGCGCCGCCTCTGTCACGGCGCGGGCGGGCGGGTGCGCCGGGCAGGTCACTTCATGCCCGACGGCCTCCAGCAGCGGGACGAGCCTGCGTCCGACGACGCCGGTCGACCCTACGACGAGAACACGCATGCCGGCTCCCTGGTCCGTCCCGGCGGTGGCCGCCGGGAATCGACGGTTACGGGAACAGGACGGGCCAGGTGCTCGCGGTGTGACGTTCTAGGGGGAAGCCGGGTGATTAAGCCACGCCGGATTCCGGACACGAGTGGGAAACAACTGTAAGCGCGGTGTCATTACGCGGCACTGACCAGCGGAGTTAGTCTCGGAGTTCCTCGCGTTCGTCCAGAAGGATTCCGGCCGTACGCCCCCGGTCGTTCCGACACGGCGACCCAGCACCGCGAGGGCACAGTGAGGGCGGCCGGGCCCCGAGGTGGATGACCACTCCCTTGCACCGGCCTTGGGGACCGGCCGCCGCTCCGCGTGCGCTACGAGGTCAGGTAGAGCTTGCGGTCGAAGACGCCGGATCCGGGCGTGCTCTCACCGCGGGCGATGGCGGAGCCGGTGCCGCTGCCGTTGGACGGACACAGCGAGCTGCTTCCCGATTGCCGCACGAGCGTGATGTTGTCAGAACGGCCCTGGGCGTCGTCCTGGTCGGGCAGCGGGCGGTTCGGGTTGTCGCGGTTGTAGACGTCGAAGACGAGCCCTTCGGTGTCACCCGTGCGGAATCCGTAATAGCAGGTGACCGTGAATCCGAGGATCTGTCCCTCGATCTTGAACCGCAGGTCGCCGTTGATGGACAGCGTTCCGTCCCGGCCGCCGGCGACGGGGTCGTAGGCGACCTGGCCGCTGTTGTCGGGCAGGTCGCCGAGGTCGAGATCGGTCGGCGGGGAGCTGAGGCCGTTGGACGTCCGGCACGCGCCGATCGACGCGGCGGTCAGCTCCCCGGCGCCGCTGGGGACGACGGTGCCCTGCAGTGTCGCGCTCTCGCACGAGCCGGTCACCTTCGAGCCCAGGAAGTCGACGGAGAAGTCGAGCGTCCCGACGGTGGAGACCTGCCAGTTGCCGGTGTAGGGCGCTCCGGTGGCGTTCTCCTCACGGATCGTGGTGGTGGCGGCGGACGCGGCGGGGACGGCCAGCGCGAGCGCGGCGGACGCGGCGGCCAAGGGCGCGGCCAGCCTGACGGGAGCCTTCACGGGGGTGCCTCCTCGGGAAAGGGGATTGGATTTTTTCTACCCGAGTGGCCACGGAAATCAAGACCCGGTCAGCAGGATTATTCCAATTTATCGCGATCCGCTAAAACGCCGGGGCCGACCACTAAGCAAAGCGTGAAATCGCCTGCCGAAATTGCACGTCCCGTGCGTAGATATTGGAAGGCGCGCGGCCGGGACGGGAGGTACGGACGGAACCCGGCCGCGCGCCTGGTCGGATCAGCGGAACACGGGCGTCATCGCGTACACGCGGTTGGGCTTGTTGTAGCCGAAGAAGACGCGGGTGCCCCGCCCGGCGGGCGCGACGGCCAGGCCTTCGCTCTCCCCGGTCAGCGGGATCGTGATCGCGTCCAGGATCGTCCCGGCCCGGTCCAGCACGGTGATGGTGTTGTTGGTGTAGTAGAGGACCTTGTCCCCGGCCATCTCCAGGCCCTGCGGGACGCCCTGGTAGCCGAGGTCGAAGGTCGAGCGGACGTTGCCCTTGAGGTCGGTGAACGCGAACACGAACGGGCCCTGGTCGCCCGGTCCGGCGTGCACGAGCAGGCCGTCCCGCCGGTTGTCGACCGCGGCGAGGCCGGAGTTGCCGAGGGAGGCGAAGTCGATGGTGCGGACGATCTTCGGCTCGCCGCGCCAGTCCACGACGTTGACCTTCGTCGGGTTCGTGCCGCCGCCGGTGGCGACGTAGAGGAGGCCGTCCCGGTCGCGGACGCTGATCTCGGCGGCGTGCCCGACGGCGAGCGGCGCGCTCTCCTTGATCGTGTTGCCGTCGCGGTCGTACTCGCGGATGACGCCGTTGCCGCCGCCCACGTCGAAGCCGACGTAGAAGCTGCCGCGGGCGTAGGCAAGGCCCTGCATGTTGTCGGTGTGGGGGACGTTGAAGAGCAGGTCGAAGGTGTAGGACGGGCCGGCGGCCGCGGCGGGGCGGGCCCCGGCCAGCAGGGCGGCTCCGGCGAGCGTGGCGGCGCCCGCGTAGCCGAGGACTCCGCGGCGGGTGAGAGCGACCTCGCCGAGTCCGGGTGTGCGCATTCGTGCCTCCTCGTGGGTGGGGGTTTCGCGGGGCTCTAGGGGCGGGCGGACCGGGCGGCCTGCCGTACCTCGGGGTTGGCGCAGTGCAGGAGGGGCTCGCCGCGCAGGTGGCGGCCGACGTCCTCGGCGATGATGCGGGCCGCGTTGGCGGCGGTCTGCTTGCTGGCCCCGGCCAGGTGCGGCGTCACGATGATGTTCGGGGTGGTCAGCAGCCGCGACCCGGCCGGGATGGGCTCCTCGGGGAAGACGTCGAAGGCGGCGGCGAACAGGTGCCCGGACTCGGCGGCGTCGCACACCGCCTCGTAGTCCAGCAGCGATCCGCGGGCGCAGTTGACGATGATCGAGCCGGGCGGCATCGCCGCGATCTGCGCGGCGCCGATCATCCCGGTGGTCTGCGGGGTGGCGCGGGCGTGCAGCGAGACGATCTGCGCCCGCGCCAGCAGCTCGTCCAGCGTCACCTGCTCGGCGATGCCGGACAGGTCGCCGAGGTCGTCCAGATACGGGTCGTGGACGAGGACGCGGGCGCCGAGCGCGGCGAGCATCCGGGCGACGCGGCGGCCGACGGCGCCGCAGCCGACGAGGCCGGCCGTGCTGCCGCGGATCTCGACGCCGACGTCGTCGTAGCGGTAGTAGTCGCCGCGCCACTGCCCGGCCAGCAGGTCGGCGTGCGTCTGGGGGATGCGGCGCACCGCGGCGAGGATCAGGCCGAGGGTGTGCTCGGCGGTGGCGTCGGCGTTGCGTCCGGGCGCGAAGCAGACGGCGACGCCGTGCTCGGTGGCGGCCTCCAGGTTGGCGTTGACGGGCCCGCCGCGGCTGATGCCGAACAGCCGCAGGCCGGGCGAGGCCTCCAGGATGCGGCGGGTCAGCGGCGCCATCTGGGTGACGCAGACCTCGACGCCGCGCAGGGCCTCGATGAGCTGCTCCTCGGTCCCGGACGCCTCGTCCACCTCGGCGACGCGTCCGAACGGCTCGACCGGCCACGGCAGCGTGACCTCCGAGAACTCCAGGCCGCCGGGCGCCTCGGCGCGCAGCGCCTCGATGAGCAGCTCGTTGCGGACGAAAAGGTCACCGGCCGCGAGCACGCGGGTACTCATTCATCGCTCCAGTGGGGTGTTGAACTCCAGGAGGGCGGCCTCGCCGTCCCGGAGCCGTATCTCGGTCAGTGCGCAGTTGCCCAGCGACGGGAACCGCCGCCGGTAGTCCTTGAGCGGCACCCCCAGCAGCCGGCAGAGCGCCAGCCGGATCGCCGTGGAATGCGCGACGACGAGGACGCGTCCGCCGGGCGTCCGGCCGGCGATGTCGTCCAGGCAGCCGGTGAAGCGGCGCGCGGCGGCGTCGGGGTCCTCGCCGCCGGGCAGGTGGGCGGCGACGGGGTCGTCCAGGAACGCGCGCAGCTCGGCGGGGAACTTGCGCTCCATCTCGGCGCGGGTGAGGCCCTCGCCCTGGCCGAAGTCCAGCTCGCGCAGCCGTTCGTCGACGTGGAGCCGCGCGCCGACCGCCTCGGCGGACCGTGCGGCCGTGCGCCGGGCGCGGGTCAGGTCCGAGCACCACACCGCATCTGGCCGCGCGCCCGCCGCCCACGCGGCGAGCCGTCTGGCCTGCTCCAGGCCGCGCGGGGTCAGCGCGACGTCGCTGGTCCCGGCGTACCGGTTCTCGGCGTGCCATTCGGTCTCCCCGTGCCGGACGAGGACGAGGCGCGTCATCGGGATGTCCTCTCGCGTGCGTGCCCGGCGGTCTCGGCGGGCAGCCAGCCGCGCCGTTCGAGCTCGTCCACCAGCCGCAGGTAGGGGGCGTCGAACACGCCGGCCCTGTCCGGGCGCGGGTCGATGACGGTCCGGACGGCGACCATCCGCCCGGCCGCCTCCGCGATGTCGCGGCCGGGCGCGGCGGCGAGGACGGCGGCGCCGAGCGCGGGCTCGGCCTGCCGGGGCAGCACGACCGGGCGCCCGAGGATGTCGGCGCGCAGCTGGCACCAGTAGTCGCTGCGCGCCGCGCCGCCCGTCAGCGTCAGGTCGCCGCCGGTGGGGGCGCCGAGCAGGTCGAGGTGGTCGAAGCAGAGCCGCTCCAGGTAGCCGACGCCCTGCAGGACGGCGGCGAAGTCGTCGGCCTCGTCGCCCGTCCCGCCGAGCCGGAACCCGCGGGCGTCGGGGGCGAGGAACGGGAACCGCTCCCCCACCGGGACGAGCGGGTAGGCGAGCGCCGTCGCCGGCTCGTGGGCGGCGGCGCGGCGGTCCAGGTCGGCCAGGTCGCGGCCGGGGAACTCGCGGGCGATCGCGCCGGCGCCGGTGCTGGACGCGCCGCCGGGCAGCCACCGCCCGTCCGGTGCCTTGTGGGAGTAGACCACGCCGAACGGGTCGTGGACGAGGTCGTCGGTGACGCCCTTGAGGACGAGCGTCGTCCCGAGGACCGAGTTCCAGGACCCGGCGGTGAGCCGTCCCGTGCCGAGCTGCGCGGCGCACCCGTCGGTGGCCCCCGCGATGACCGGGGTGCCCTCCGGGAGGCTGGTGGCCTCGGCGGCGGGGCCGCAGACCGTCCCGAGAGGCGTTCCGGAGCGTTCCAGCGGCGGGAGCAGGTCGGCGGGGACGCCCAGGGCGTCGAACACGTCCCCCGGCCACGCCTCGGCGATGAGGTCGGCGCCCGTCTTCAGCGCGCTGCTGAGGTCCGCGGCCACCGGGTGGCCGGTCAGCCGCCGGTTGACGAAGTCGGTCTGGTGGGCGAGCCGGGCTCCGCCGCGCGGGTGATCGTCCAGGAGCCAGAGCAGCTTCGGCAAAGCCCAGGCGGGCTGCATGCGCTGGTAGCCGAGCCTCCGCCACACCTCGCCGCCGGCGTCGTCGACCCGCGGCACGTATCCGGCGGCGCGCGTGTCGTCGTACATCAGCGCCGGGGTGAGGGGGCGTCCGCCGGTGTCGGTGAGGAGGATCGTCCCGGACGTGCCGTCGACGGCGACGCCCTGGACCGCCGCGGGCGGGACGTCCCGCAGGGCCTGCCGGCACGCGGCGGCCACGGCGGTCCACCAGTCCTCGGGGTCCTGCTCGTGACGGGGGCCGTCGCGGCGCCCGGTCAGCGGGCGGCTCCCGGAGCCGGCCACCGTCCCGGACTCGGTGACGGCCAGCGCACGCACCCCCTGCGTCCCCAGGTCGACGCCGACCCACACGGCCTCCGCGCCGGGCACGGTGCTCACAGGCCCGCGTCCTCCGGTCGGGCGACCTCTTTCTCCGGGCCGGTGCGCGCGCGGGCGGCGGCGAGGGTGGGCCAGGCGGGGGCCGTCGCGGTGCGGACGGCCAGGAAGTCCTCGTACGCCTGCGCGTAGTGGGCGGCGCGGGCGGCGTCCGGCGTGTAGGTGTCGCCGGGGCGGATGTGGGCGTCGGCAGCCTCGCGGGCGTCGCGGGCCCGGCCGGTCGCGAGGAGCCCGACGATGAAGGCGCCGCGGGCACCGCACTCCTCGTCGGCGGACCGGACGACCGGGACGCCCGTGACGTCGGCCAGCATCTCCAGCCAGATCGGGCTCGCCGAGCCGCCGCCGCTCACCCGCAGCTCGGTCGGCAGGGTCTCGGCCGCGGTCAGGCAGTCGCGGACGACCAGGCTCAGCCCCTCCAGGACGGCGCGGGCCATGTGCTCCCGCCCGTGGAGCACGGTGAGGCCGTGGAAGGCGCCGCGGGCCTGCGGGTCGAGGAACGGTGCGCGCTCCCCGGCGGGCGACAGGTACGGCAGGAAGACCAGGCCGTCCGCGCCCGGCGGGACCCGCGCCGCCAGCTCGGCGAGGTCGGACGGGGCTCCGAGGCCGAGGATCCGGCAGGCCCAGTCGACGACCTGCCCGCCGGCAAGCGTCGGGAAGGCCCGCAGGTAGCGGCCGGGCAGGCCCATCGCGACGGTGAGCCCGGACGGTTCGCCGGCGAGCCGGGGCCCGTCCACGACCATCTCCGTGCACAGCGTCGTGCCGAGGATCGTGCAGGCCTGGCCGGTGTCGACGGCGCCGGCGCCGATCGCGGTGGACGCGATGTCGTAGGGGGCGAGGACGACGGGGACGCCGGCCGGCAGCCCGAGCTCGGCCGCGGCGTCCGGCGCGAGCGGGGCGGTGCGCCGGTCGTCGCCGCGCAGGCCGGGCAGCAGGCGCCGGGCCCATTCCATCCCGTACAGGCGCAGCAGGTCGTCGCTGTAGCGGAGCGCCGCGATGTCGATGAACGGCGCGGACGCGTCCGAGCCGTCCACCGCGATCTCCCCGGTGAGGCGGGAGAAGATCCAGCCGCCGCAGGTCAGCGACGCCGCCGAGCGGGCGAGCCGGTCGGGGTCGTGCTCGCTCAACCAGGTCAGGATCGCGTTCGGCAGGCCGGCGAAGTGCAGCGAGCCGTTCACCCGGAACGCCTCCTCCAGCACCCCGGAGGCCGCCCAGCGCTCGACGGTCGCGGCGGCGCGGCCGTCGTTCCACAGGATCGCCGGGCCGGTGGGGGCGCCGTCGCCGTCCACCAGCCAGCTCCCGTCGCCCTGCGCGGTGAGCGCGAGCAGGTCGGCGCCGGTGCCGGTCCGGGCGAGGACCTCGCGGACCGCGTCCGCGACGGCCCGCCAGACCTCCGCCATGTCCTGCTCGGCATACCCCGGCGCGGGACCGGTCACCGCGGTGGGCCGCCTCGCGACGGCGAGCTCGGCGCCGTCCTCGGCGTACCCCACCGCCTTGATCATCGTGGTCCCGGCGTCGACGCAGACGACCGTCATCGGCTCCCCCGTCCGTTGCGTAGTGATCCCATCGTGCGGTCAGGCGCGCCCGTGCGTGGCGCGCGACCTGCGGGCCACCGAGTCCAGCGCCACGGCCAGCAGCAGGACGGCGCCGGTGACCATGAAGCGGTAGGACGAGTCGAGGTTCAGCAGCGTCAGCCCGCTGGAGATCGACTGGATGACCAGGATGCCGAGCAGCGCCGCGAACGCGTTGCCGCGCCCGCCGAACAGGCTCGTCCCGCCGATGACCGCCGCCGCGATCGCGTTCAGGTTGACGTCCCCGCCGCCGCTGCTCTGGTTGGCCGCCGCCAGCCGCGCCGCCGCGAGGATGCCGCCGATCGCGGCGAGCACGGTGCACATGACGAACGCCGAGGTGTAGATCGTCTTCACGTTGATGCCCGCGCGGCGGGCCGCCTCGACGTTGCCGCCGACCGCGTACATCGACTTGCCGTACCTCGTCCTGGACAGGGCGTAGTGCGTCACCAGCACCAGCGCCAGGAACAGGACGAACATCCACCCGACCCCGCGGTCCCGGTTCAGGTACCAGACCGCCACGCCGAGTCCGGCCAGCAGCACCGCCGCGCGGAGGATCAGCGTCCGCTCGGACGTCGCCGGCAGTCCCGCCCTGCGCCGCTGCGCGGCCCGGTTGTGGCCGGTCAGGTAGAGCGCGGCCGCCGCCACGACGACCAGCGTGTAGGCCAGCCACGGCGGGAGGAAGTCGAGCTGCGCGAACGTCACCATCCGCGAGTCGAACGGCAGGTTGATCGACCCCTTGGGGCCGAGGATCCACAGCTGCAGGCCGAGCCAGCCGAGCAGCCCGGCCAGGGTGATCACGAAGCTGGGGACGCCGAGCCGGTTGAACACCTGCGCGTAGAACCAGCCGAGCGCGACGGCCAGCGCCACCGCGGCGAGGATCGCCAGCCAGGACGGCCAGCCGTGGTCGACGAACAGCACCGCGACCACCGCGGCGCTGAGCCCGCTGATCGACCCTACGGACAGGTCGATCTGCCCGACCAGCAGCATGAACACCACGCCGAGCGCGATCACGCCGACCGGCACGCACTCCAGCGCCAGGTTGACGAGGTTGGCGCTGGACAGGAAGACCGGGTTGAGGATCTGCATCACGGTCCAGATCACGACCAGCCCCGCGACGACCGGCGCCACACCGAGGTCGCCGCCGCGCACCCGGTCGGCCATCGCCGCCACCGCGCCCCGCACGCCCCGGTCCCCGGACACGTCCGGCGGGCCGCTCTTCGTCTCCGGCGGCGCCAGGAGGTCACTCATCACCGGCTCCCTTCCTCACCCTGCCCGGCAAAGCCCGCTCCCGCTCCTCCGGACCGACGTCCCCGGTCTCCGCGTCCGCCCCCTCGCTCTCCCCCTGGACGGCTGCGCCTGCTTGCGGCGTCGTGTCTCCTTCGGGCGACGTGTCTTCCAGGGGTGCCGGGTCGTCGTCGCTCGCGTCGCCGGCTCTCGTGTCAGAGTCGGCCTTGCCGGCGCGGCGGCTGACCACGTTGTCCGTGGCGCCGGTGATGGCGGCGACCAGCTCCTCGGCCGACGTCGTCCGGGCGTCGAACACGCCGTTGTTGCGGCCGAGGCGGAGCACGGCGACGGTGTCGGCGACGGCCGTCACGTCCGCCATGTTGTGGCTGATCATGATGACGCCGTGCCCGCGCTCCCTGAGCCGCTCGATCAGGTTGAGCACCTCGGCGGTCTGCGCGACGCCGAGGGCGGCGGTCGGCTCGTCCAGGATGATGACCTTCGGGTCGCCGAGCAGCGAGCGGGCGATCGCCACCGTCTGGCGCTGGCCGCCGGACAGCGCCGCGACCGGTACCTCCACCGAGGGGATCTTCGCCGAGAGCTGGGTCAGCAGCTCCCGGGAGCGGACCTCCATCGCGACGTCGTCCAGGCGCAGCGCCCGCAGCTCGCGGCCGAGGAACAGGTTCTCGATCACATTGAGGTTCTCGCAGAGCGCGAGGTCCTGGAAGACGGTCGCGATCCCGAGCTGCTGGGCGGCGGCCGGGGTCGGGATGGCCACCTCCCTGGACTCGAAGGTGATCGTCCCCGCGTCCGGTGGGTGGACGCCGGACAGGACCTTCACGAGGGTGGACTTCCCGGCCCCGTTGTCGCCGACGAGGGCGACGACCTCGCCGGCGGCGACGTCGAGGTCGACGCCGGTGAGCGCGGCGACCGCACCGAACGACTTGCTCACGCCGCGCAGCGACAGCAGGGTGCCCGCCGCGCCGGCCGGTGGAGTGGGCGATGGTGACATGACGAACCTTCGGGAGATCGCTACTGGAGGCCGAGCTTCGCGCAGGCCGCCGCGTACTCGGCGGTGCAGACCTTGTCGGTCTTGAGGGCGCCGTCCGGGCCGAGCAGGACCTTGCCGACGTTGTCCTTGGTGACGACCGTCGGGGTGAACAGCTCCGACGGGGTGCCGAACAGCGTCGTGTTGCCCTTCGGCGTCTGGCCCTGGACGAACGCGTGGGCGGCGTTGGCCGCGGCCTCCGCGACGATCCTGATCGGCTTGGAGATGGTGTTGTACTGGTCGCCGGCGATGATCCGCTGCGCGGCGGCCAGCTCGGCGTCGTTGCCGGTGACCGGCGGGACGTCCACGCCGGCGGCCTTGAACGCGGCGATCGCGCCGCCGCCCGTGCCGTCGTTCGCCGCGACGACGCCGGCGATCTGCCCGCGGTACTTGCTGATCTGGCCGCTGACCCACGCCTGGGCCTTCGCGGGCTCCCAGCCGGGGGTGTCGTACTCGGCGAGCAGCTTGAACCCGCTCGGGTCGACGGCGCTGTGGATGCCCTTCTTGATGAGGTTGGCGGCGGCGTCCGTCGGGGAGCCGTTGACCTCCAGGAGCCCGCCCTCGGCCTTCTCCTTCTTCAGGTGGTCGACGAGCGACCGGCCGATCAGCGCGCCGATCTTCTCGTTGTCGAACGAGACGTAGTAGTCGGCCTTGGCCGCCGGGATGGGGCGGTCGTAGGCGATCACCTTGACGTCGCGGGACTGCGCCATCCGGACGATCGACGCCGCCGCGGCGGAGTCGACCGGGTCGATGACGATCACCTTGGCGCCCTGGGCGAGCACCGAGCTCGCCTGCTGCTGCTGCTTGGACGCGTCGGCGCCGGCGTTCTGGTACAGCACCGTGCAGCCGCCGCACAGCTCCTTGGTCTTCGCCTTGAACAGGGGGGCGTCGTACAGCTCGTAGCGGGTCGAGGCGATGTCCGGCATGAGGAACGCGATCTTGGCGTTCTTCGCGTCGCCGCCGCCGGATCCCGGGCTCTTGGACGAGCATGCCGCCATCGGTGCGAGCACGGCGAGCGCCGCGGCCGTCGCGGCCGCCGTCCTGAGCGAGTGCTTCTTCACTGAGTTCTCCTCGGTGTACGCCCGTGAAGAAGGGCGGGGGAGCCGATACGGCGGCCGTGTGACCGGGGCCACCGGCCGTCGCGGTGAGAACGTAACACTAGAAACGTTAGAACTGTCAACACTCGGGCGTTAAGTAACTTGGTCTGGTGTGTTAGTTCTAACGCCCGGTCAGCGGCGCGAGCGGGCGGCGACCGCGTACTCCACCTGGCGGTTCGCGAGGTCCCCGAGCGCGGCGGGCGAGGCGCCGTCGTCCACGATCACGCGGTCGAAGGCGGAGAGCGGAGCCACCCTGTGCAGCGCGGTGCGGCCCAGTTTCGTGTGGTCCACCAGCAGGACGCTGCGCACGGCGCTGCGCAGCATGGCCCGCTTCACCCCGACGACCCGCTGCTCCCGGTGGCAGACGTCGCCGCCCGACACCGCCGACGCCGACACGAAGCACAGGTCGGCCCGCAGGGACTCGATCATCTCCACGCAGGAGACGCCCATGAACGAGTTGTGCAGGGGGTCGTGGTCGCCGCCGAGCGCGATCAGCTTGATGCCCTCCGCCGCGGACAGCAGGTTGAGCCCGTCGAGGAAGTTCGTGACGATCGTCAGCGGGGCGAGGTCGCGCAGCCGCCGGCCGACGGCCAGGGCCGTCGTGGAGTCGTCGAGCATGACCGCCATGCCGGGCTCGACCAGCTCCACCGCCGCGGCGGCGATGGCCTCCTTCTCCTCGCGCATCGACCGGGCCCGGTAGGCGACGCCGCTCTCGAAGACCCCCGACCGCAGGGCGGTGACCCCGCCGCGGTACTTGCGGACGACGCCCTGCCGTTCCAGCTCGTCCAGGTCACGGTGGATCGTCATGAGGCTGACGCCGAAGCGCTCGGCGAACTCCGCCGCCGTCCCCGAGCCCCGGGCGAGCACCGCCTCGGCGATCGCGTCCCGCCGCTCGGCGGGCGCCGGCCGATGCCGGTCGCTCATGCCCCGCTCCTCCGTCCGGACGGCGCTCGCGCAACGCCGGGACAGAAAGTTAACATCACGAATGTTAAGACCTCAACTCCCCGGGTCATCCCGGGCCGGTCACCGGTAAAGGTGGTCGCGGTCGTGCGGGGCGTCCCAGTCCGCCCGGTACGGCTCCACCTCGATGCGCCGCGGGCCGTCGTTGAGGAAGGGCGGCTTGTCCGCGTGGAAGGCCGAGAAGTCGGTCGTGTCGCGGAAGGCGGGCCGCTGGTAGAGGTCGCGGGCGTAGCCCCACAGGTTCGGGAAGTCGGTCAGCCCACGCTCGCTGATCCGGCCGAGAGGGTTGTAGAGCAGGTCGAAGCGCGCCAGCGTCACCCACAGGCGGACGTCCGATTCGGTGATCGTGCCCCCGTGCAGGAAGCGGCGGGAGTCGAGCCGCTCCTCCAGCAGTTCCAGCGCCGCGATGAGCCCTTCGCGGGCGTCCTCGTAGGCGGCCTGGGTCGTGGCCCCGGCGACCTTGTAGGTCCCGTCGTTGACGTACTCGTAGATGTAGGCGTTCAGGTAGTCGATCTCGGGGCGGAGGTCGGGCGGGTAGGGCCGTACCGACGGGTCGGCCCACTCGGCGAACGCCGTGCCGAGGTCGATCGTGATGTCGGGGAAGTTGTTGCTGACGATCCGGCCCGTCTCGCGGTCCCACAGGACGGGCACCGACAGGTGGCCCGGGTAGCCGGGGGCGGTCGCCTCGTACGCCTGCTGCAGGAACGCGAAGCCGTTGACCGGGTCGGCGCCGCGCCGCTCGCGGAACGCCCAGCCGCGTGCGTCCCGTTCGTCGTCGACGTAGGAGAGGGAGACGACGTCGTCCAGTCCCGTGAGGGTTCGGACGATGGCGGTGCGCTGCGCCCAGGGGCAGACCCAAGCCACGTACAGGTGGTAGCGGCCGGGTTCGGCGCGGAACCCGCTCGACCCGTCGGCCGTGATGCGGCCCTGGAAGGGGTAGCGCGGCCGCTTCCAGCCGTTCTTCACGTCCACCCGCCCCGGCCCGTAGGGACCGTAGGCGCCGATGTCGGCGGGGCTCGCGTAGGCGGGCCCGGTCTTCGGCGTGGTCATGCCGTCCCCCCTCGGATTGTTCACCTTCAAAGTAGGAAAACTAACTTTTGACGTCAACCTGGTGGCGGGACGGGGAGTGCGCGTGATCCAGTCGGCCTGGTCACGCGTGCCGAGCCGAGGGACGACGACCGCCCGCTGCTCTACCAGCGCGGGCTCTTCGGCCGCTTCCTCCCCCACTCCTGAGACGTCACGACGCCGAGGCCCGCGCCCGGGAGCCGGGCCGGGCTCGGCGGGCGGGCCGTCAGCGGGCGGCGAGGAAGCCGGTGACCTGCGGGGCGATCCGGGCGATCCAGGCGCCGACCACCGCGCCGGCGTCCGGGATCTGCGACTCAAGCAGGGCCAGGCCCGGGGTCGGGACGTGCGCGCCCAACTCGACCAGGAGCGGACGCAGATGTGTCTCCACCGCGAGGGAGTGCTTGGCGTCACCCATGACCAGCAGCGGCAGGGCGGACGTGGACGCGAGCGAGCCCGCGCCGAACCGGTCGAGGAACACCTTGAGCAGCCCGGTGTAGGTGGCCTTGTAGGTCGGGCTCGCCACGACCAGCACGTCCGCGCCGCCGACGGTGTCCACCGCGTCCCGCACCTCGGGCGGCGGGTCGGCGCTGAGCAGGCCGGGCGCCAGGGCCGACAGGTCGACGGTCTGCGCCTCGCCCGCCTTCTCGATCCGCTCCTGCACGGCCCGCACGGCCGTGTGCGCCACGCCGAGCGTCCGGGACCCGGGCCGCGGGTTGCCCACCAGCGCGACGACGCTCAACGGCCCGCGCCCCCGGTGGTCGGGAGGCCCGCCGCGCGCCACGCCTTGTACCCGCCGACGACGTCGGTCGCGCGGGTCAGGCCGAGGTCGTGCAGGGACGCGGCGGCGAGGCTGGAGGTGTAGCCCTCCGAGCAGAGCACGATGACGCGCAGGTCGTGGCCGGTGGCCTCCGGCAGCCTGGCGTTCGAGGACGGGTCGAACCGCCACTCCAGGACGTTGCGCTCGACGATCAGCGCGCCGGGCACCTCGCCCTCGTCGGCGCGCTGGGCCGCCGGGCGGATGTCGACGAGGACCGCCCCGTCGCGCGCCTCGGCGTGGGCCTGGTCGGGGTGGATGCGCTCCAGCCTGCCGCGGGCTTCGGCAAGGATCTCATCGATGGTGCGAGCCATGGGATCCAGGATGGCAGGCCATTTCATATGAAGCCAATCGGGAATCTGCGCTAACCCGCCAGCTGGGCCTCGGCCGCGGCGAGGACCTCCTGGATCCGCAGGCCGTGCGCGGCGTCCAGCAGCGGCTTCGGGCCGCCGCGGACCGCCGCCGCGAACTCCGACACCATCGTCGCGAACGCGTCGTCGCCGAGCTGCGACCAGTCGAGCTGCGCGTGCCCGTTGCGTCCGTACACCTCCACGCGGGCGGGCGGCAGCTCCCCGTGCCCCGCCATCGACACCGACGCCTGGCTGACCGCGCCGCCCTCGTGCTCCAGCGTCAGCCCGAGCCAGCCGAGGGGGTCGCCGTGCGCGCGGACGCCGGCGACCCGGCCGAGCGAGGCGTCCAGCAGGTCGACGATGTGCGGGCCGAGGTCGAGCAGCGCGCCCTTCTCCAGCCGCCACGGGGTGGCGAAGGGCCCGCCGCTCAGCACGGAGGAGACGAACGACCCGTAGCCGCCGAACGGCTCCAGCTCCGCGGCGCGGGCGAGGAAGGCGCGGGCGGCGCGCGAGTAGCGCAGCGTGAAGACCATCTGGGAGACGACGCCCGCCTCGGCGATCGCGCCGGCGACGCGGCGGGCGCCGTCCAGGTCCATGGCGAGGGGCTTCTCCAGCAGGACGGCCTTGCCCGCCTGGGCCGCCCGGGCGGCGAGGCCGGCCTGGACGTCCGGCGGGACGGAGAACGCGACGGCCTCGCAGGCGTCGAACAGGTCCTCGATCCGCGCGAACGAGGGCGCGCCGTGCTTTCCGGCCAGCTCGGCCGACGCCTCCGGCCGCCGCGCCCACACGCCCGCGAGGCGGGTGGACGGCCCCGCCGCCAGCGCGGGTGCGTGCACCATCCCGGCCCAGGGCCCCGCCCCGACCAGCCCCACCGCCACAGAATCGCTCATGGGCCCAAACCTAGACGATCTACCCGGCGGCCAGTTCCCGGAAGAAGGCCCGGACGTCGGACACGAGCAGGTCCGGCTGCTCCAGCGCGGCGAAGTGGCCGCCGCGCTCGAACTCCGTCCAGCGGACGATCTTGTCGGTCCGCTCGGCCAGCGCACGGACGGGCAGCGCGGCCTCGTGTGGGAAGACGGCCACCGCGGTCGGGACGGGCGAGGCCCCCTTGCCGCCCCAGGTGCGGGACGCCTCGTAGTAGAGCTGCGCCGAGGAGCCCGCCGTGTTGGTCAGCCAGTAGAGGGTGACGTTGGTCAGCAGCGCGTCGCGATCGACGCCGTCCTCGGTCCATTCGGCGAACTTCTCGGCGATCCACGCGAGCTGCCCGGCCGGGGAGTCGGCGAGGCCGTAGGCGAGGGTCTGCGGGCGGGTCGACTGGATCGCCATGTATCCGCCCATGTCGGACGTGAAGCGCTCCAGCCCCGCGAGCCGCTCCCGGTCCGCCTCGTCCAGCCCCTCCGGCGAGCCGAACGTGAGCAGGAAGTTGACGTGCACGCCGATCAGCCGCTCGGGCGCCACGTGGCCGAGCTCGCGGGAGATCCCCGACCCGTAGTCGCCGCCCTGGGCGCCGTAGCGGTCGTAGCCGAGGCGCTCCATCAGCACCGCCCACGCCTCGGCGATGCGGTGCAGGTCCCAGCCGGTGGCGGCGAGCGGCGAGGAGAACCCGAAGCCCGGGATCGAGGGGATGACGAGGTGGAACGCGTCCGCGGGGTCGCCGCCGTGGGCGCGCGGGTCGGTCAGCGGGCCGATGACGTCGAGGAACTCCACGACCGAGCCCGGCCAGCCGTGCGTGAGGATCAGCGGCGTCGCGTCCGGCTCGGGCGAGCGGACGTGCAGGAAGTGGATCCGCTGGCCGTCGATCTCGGTGACGAACTGGGGGTGCTCGTTGAGCCGCGCCTCGTGGACGCGCCAGTCGTAGCCGCCGGCCCAGTGGTCGGCCAGCTCGCGGAGCCGGTCCTCGGGGACGCCGCGCTCGGCGCCGGTGCCGGGCAACTGGCCGGGCAGCCGGGTCCGGGCCAGCCGGTCGCGCAGGTCGTCCAGGTCGGACTGCGGGATGTCGATGCGGAAGGGGCGGATGTCTTCGCTCATGACCCCAGCCTTCCGCCCATTGCGGCAAGATCCTTGCAGCGATTGGGGAGAGAATCGGGACATGCTCGAAGCATCCGCCCGCTTGCTCCGCCTGCTGTCGCTGCTGCAGACCCGCGCGGACTGGACGGGCGCCGAACTCGCCGAGCGGCTGCAGGTCAGCGTCCGGACCGTCCGCTACGACATCGGCAAGCTGCGCGACCTCGGATATCCGGTGCACGCGGTGCCCGGGGCGGCCGGCGGCTACCGGCTCGGCGCGGGCGCCGCGCTGCCGCCGCTGCTGCTGGACGACGAGGAGGCCGTGGCCGTGGCGGTCAGCCTGCGCACCGCCGCCGGCGGCACCGTCACCGGGATCGAGGAGACGAGCGTGCGGGCGCTCGCCAAGCTGGAGCAGGTCCTGCCGTCCCGGCTGCGGCGCCGCGTCGGCGCGCTGCACGACTACACGACGCGGCTGACGCCGGGCGGTCCGACCGTCTCGGCCGACGTCCTCGCCGCGGTCGCCGCGGCCTGCCGCGACCACCGGCGGCTGCGGTTCGGCTACCGGAAGCACGACGGGAGCGAGACCGTCCGCGACGTCGAGCCGTACCGGCTCGTCCACACCGGCCGCCGCTGGTACCTGACCGCGTGGGACGTCGCCCGGGACGGCTGGCGGACGTTCCGCGTCGACCGGCTCGTTCCCCGGACCCCCGAGGGCCCGCGGTTCACCCCGCGCGAGCCGCCTCCCGAGGACCTGGTGCCGCGCGGGGTGGACGCCGCGCTGGCGCACCACCAGGCCCGCGTCACCGTGCACGCGCCGGCCGCGGAGATCTCGGCCCGGGTGCCGGCCTCCGTCCTCGTCGAGCCGCTGGACGGCGGGCGCTGCGTGGTCCACGCGAGCGGCGACACCCCGCACCGGCTCGCGCTCAACGTCCTGATGCTCGACGCCGGGTTCGAGGTGGACGGCCCGCCCGAGCTGCTGGACGCGCTGGAACTGCTCGCCGGACGCTGCCGGGAGGGCGTCAGCAGCCGCCGTGCGTGATCATCCAGTCGTCCAGGAAGGTCTGGACGTGGTGCTCGTACAGCCCGCCGTCCGTCAGGTACTCGCGGGCGTCCTCGTAGTCTTCGCCGCAGGTCGCGTTGCCCGCCTCGATCGCCCAGTCGTCCGGCGCCGTGATCCCGTCCGCGGCGATCATGGCCAGGAAGGCCTCGTCCGCGCCGGCGGTCGCGGGCGGTTCCGCGGGCGGCTGCGGCCGCAGGGTCCTGTCCTCGGTGATCGTGACGGTCGGGCGCGGAGCGGTCGGCCTCTGCTCCTGCGTGGGCGTGTTCGCCGGCGCCGAGGTGCCGGGATCGGCGACCCGGCCGGCGTCGCGGGAGTCGTCCGGGTTCAGCCTGAAGTACGCGACGGTACCGGCGACCACCAGGATCGCCGCCGTCAGCGCCGCTGCCGCCACGAGCATGATCTGCCTCATGTCGTCCCCCTGAAGGGCGGCCGCGAGGGAGGTTCAGGAACGGGTCTCACCCGTCCCTCGCGCCAGGCGGGGCCCACCTTCCAGCGTGGGCGTGACGGCGCCGTCACGGAAAGGGACGATGGTCCTGACCTGGGGCGTTCCGGTGTCCCGGGAGTGCGGGACACCTCCGGTGATCAGCCGAGCTGGACGCCGAAGAACAGCGCGGCGAGGGCGCCCAGCGCCCCGAGCGCCCCCCACACGGCCAGCCCCGCCTTGGACGTGGCGCGGGTGTGCAG
Source organism: Actinomadura sp. B10D3 (assembly GCF_039871695.1). Classification (NCBI taxonomy): domain Bacteria; kingdom Bacillati; phylum Actinomycetota; class Actinomycetes; order Streptosporangiales; family Thermomonosporaceae; genus Actinomadura; species Actinomadura sp. B10D3. Next base: position 90,502 of record NZ_JBDPLY010000034.1, on the reverse strand, counting down.
GAAGGCGGCCACCCCGGACAGCAGCACGAACACCAGCTTCACCTCCAGGGTCCGCTGCGCGGGGCCCCCGATGTCGCCCGAGGTGATGTTCCAGACGCCGGTGAGGACGAGCACCGCGAACGCGGGCCAGGCGACCGCGTTGAAGCGGCGGGCCGCGACCTTGGTGACGCCCTCGTAGCCGCGCAGCGCGGGCACGAGGGCGCCCAGCGTGATCTGCCCGCCGACCCAGATCGTCGCGGCGAGCACATGCAGGAAGATCCGTACGTCGGCGGTGGTGACGGCGAGCACGAGGGGCCTCCGAGGGCGTACCGGGCGGTGATCGGTGTCGGTCGCTCCGGACGTTACCGCGCTCCCCCGCGCCCTCCTGCAGAACCCCCCGGGTCCGGTGGCGGGCTCCTGCCTGGCGTCGCAGGCCGATGACCTACCGTTGTCACCGTGACCGACCATCGTGAGCAGGGGGAGCTGGCGGGCGCGCTCCGGCGGGCCGGGGTGAGCGGGGTGGACGATTCCGCGCTCGCGCGCTCGATGTACGCGTCGGACGCCTCGCTGTACCGCGTGCCGCCGCAGGTCGTGGTGACGCCCCGGGAGGCGGGCGAGCTGCCGGCCGTGCTGGAGGTGTGCCGGGACGCCGGGGTGCCGCTGACCATGCGGGGCGGCGGGACGTCCATCGCGGGCAACGCGGTCGGTCCCGGCGTCGTCGTCGACGTGAGCCGGCACCTGAACCGGGTGCTGGAGATCGACCCGGAGGCGGGGACGGCGCTGGTCGAGCCCGGGATCGTGCAGGCGCGGCTGCACGAGGTGGCGGCGGGGCACGGGCTGCGGTTCGGGCCCGACCCGTCCACCCGGACGCGGGCCACCCTCGGCGGGATGATCGGCAACAACGCGTGCGGGTCGCGGGCGCTCGGGTACGGGCGGACGAGCGACAACGTGCTCGGGCTCGACGTGGTCACAGGTTCCGGGGAGCGGCTGCGCCTCGGGGACGTGCCGGGCGCGACGACCGGCGGCGCGCTCCTCGACCGGCTGCGGGAACTGGCCGGTGAGAACCTCGCGCTGATCCGGACGGAGTTCGGGCGGTTGGGCCGCCAGGTCTCCGGCTACTCGCTGGAGCACCTCCTGCCGGAGAAGGGGTTCGACGTCGCGCGGGCCCTGGTCGGCACCGAGGGGACGCTGGCGCTGACCATGGCGGCGCGGCTGCGGATGGTGCGCGAGCCCGCGTGCCGGCTGCTGGTGGTGCTGGGGTACGGGTCGATGGCCGAGGCCGCCGACGCCGTCCCGGCGATCCTCCCGCACGGGCCGGTGGCGTGCGAGGGGCTGGACTCGCGGATCACGATCGTGGTCCGCGAGCGGCGCGGCCCGGACGCGGTGCCGCCGCTGCCGGCCGGCTCCGGGTGGCTGCTCGTCGAGCTGGCCGGGCCCGAGCCGGGGGCGCTGCGCGCCACCGCGGGCAAGGTCGTCGCCGAGTCCGGCTGCACCGGTTCGATGCTGGTCGAGGACATGGCGCTGGCCGACGCGCTGTGGCGCATCCGCGAGGACGGCTCCGGGCTCGTCGCGCGCACGCCCGAGGGCGAGCAGGCGCACGCCGGGTGGGAGGACGCGGCCGTCCCGCCCGAGCGGCTCGGCGCCTACCTGCGGGAGTTCGAGACGCTGCTCGGCGAGCACGACCTGTTCGGCGTCCCGTACGGGCACTTCGGCGACGGCTGCATCCATGTCCGGATCGACTTCCCGTTCGGGCGCGCGGACGGGAGGCGGGTGTTCCGCGACTTCCTGAACGAGGCGGCCGCGCTGGCGGCCCGGCACGGCGGCACCATGTCCGGCGAGCACGGCGACGGGCGGGCGCGCAGCGAGCTGCTGCCGCACATGTACTCGCCGGAGGCGCTCGCGCTGTGCGCCGAGGTCAAGGACATCTTCGACCCCGGAGGGGTGCTGAACCCGGGCATCGTGGTGCGACCGGCTCCCGTGGACGCCGACGTGCGCGCCGTCCAGCTCATCCCGCTCGACCGAGGCCTCGGTCTCGCCTACCGGGACGACCGCGGCGACCTGTCCCGGGCCGTGCACCGGTGCACGGGCGTGGGCAAGTGCCGCGCCGACAACACCGGTGCGGGCGGGGTGATGTGCCCGTCCTACCTCGCGACCCGGGAGGAGAAGGACTCCACGCGCGGCCGGGCCAGGGTCCTGCAGGAGGTCGTCAGCGGAAAGCTCGGCCCGGACGGCTGGAGGTCCGAGGCCCTGCACGACGTCCTGGACCTGTGCCTGTCGTGCAAGGGCTGCGCGTCCGACTGCCCGACCGGGATCGACATGGCGTCCTACAAGGCCGAGGCGCTGCACCAGCGCTACAAGGGCAGGATCCGGCCGCGCGCCCACTACGCCCTCGGGTGGCTTCCGCGCTGGACGCGGCTCGCGGCCAAGGCGCCCGCGGCGATCCGGGCGATGAACGCGGCGATGCGGTCGCGAGCCCTGAGACCGCTGGTCGCGTGGGGCGCCGGGATCGACCGGCGGCGGACGCTGCCGGCGTTCGCGCCGGTGACCTTCCGGCGTTGGTTCGCGTCCCACCGCAGCCCGGAGGGCCGCAACGGCGACGTCGTGCTGTTCGTGGACAGCTTCACCGACGCGTTCTCCCCCGACGTGGGGCGGGCGACCGTGCGGGTCCTGGAGCACGCCGGCTACCGCGTCAAAGTGACGGAGCGGCCCGTCTGCTGCGGGATCACGTGGATCTCGACCGGCCAGCTCGACGGGGCGCGGGCGCAGGCCCGCCGCACGGTCCGGGCGCTGCTCCCCCATGTGCGGCGGGGCGCGAAGGTCGTCGGGATGGAGCCGTCCTGCACCGGCGTGCTGCGGTCCGACGCCGAGGAGCTGCTGCACGGCGTGGACGCCGCGGCGGCGCGCGAGGTGGCCGCCGCGACCCGCACCCTGGCCGAGCTGCTCGCCGAGACCCCCGGCTGGACCCCGCCCGACCTGTCCGGCGTCACCGGGATCGCGCAGCCGCACTGCCACCACCACGCCGTCATGGGCTGGACGAAGGACGCCGCGCTGCTGAGGGAGGCGGGCGCGGACGTCGCCCGGCTCGGCGACTGCTGCGGCCTCGCCGGGAACTTCGGCGTCGAGAAGGGCCACCACGACGTGTCGGTCGCGATCGCCGAGCACCGGCTGCTCCCGGCCGTCCGCAAGACCGGGACGGGCGAGGTGGTGCTCGCCGACGGGTTCAGCTGCCGGACGCAGCTGAGCGAGCTCGCGGACCGCGGCGGGGAGCACCTGGCGCAGCTGCTGGCCCGGCACCTGCCGGACTAGCCGCCGAGGGTGCGCGACAGGGTGAGCGCGGCGGTGTGGACGGCCGGCGCGACCGCCGCGAGCCGCATCGTGGCCGACCAGCCGGACACCGACAGGGCGCCGAGGGCGAGGCCGTCGGCGCCGAGGACGGGGCTCGCCGCGCACACGATCCCCGCGCCGGACTCCTCCCGGTCGTAGGCGACGCGCTCGCGCCGGATCCGCTCCAGCTCCCTGGCGAGCAGGCCCGGCGCGGTGACGCTGCGCTCGCTGGTCTTGACCAGCCCGGACTCCAGCACGCCCTGCACCGCCTCCGGCGGGGAGAACGCCAGGATCGCCTTGCCGACCCCGGTGACGTGCGCGGGCAGCCTGCCGCCGATCTGGGACGGGAGCCGCGGCCCGCCGGAGGAGCCGAGGATCTCCACGTACACCACCTCGCCGCCCTCCAGCACCGCCAGGTGGACGGTCTGCCGCGTCGCCTCCCGCAGGTCCGACATGTAGGGGAGGGCGGCGTCCCGCAGCACCCGCTGGCGCGGCACCCGCTGCCCGATCTCGAACAGCTTCAGCCCGAGCCGCACCCGCGTGCCCTGCCGCTCCAGCAGCCCGGCCTCGACCAGGTCGACGGCGATGCGGTGCGCTGTCGACCGCGGCAGGCCGCTGCGGCGGGCGAGCTCGGCGGAACCGAGCGCGTCGTCGTCCGGGCGGAACGCGGTGAGAACCGCGACGGCACGGCGCAGGAAGCTCCCGTCCGGCGGCATGGAAGAAGTGTCTCACCACACGGGACGGACGCGTTGCCCGCGGTGCCGCGGCCGGGAGAGGCTCGCCATGCCCAGACGACACCTGCCCGCGCAAGGAAAGGACCGCCCATGGACCCGGGTTCCGTGGAGAAGGCCGCGGCCGCGCTGCTCGACGCGTACGCCACCGGCACTCCCATCGCGCCGCTGACGAAGGACCATCCGGACATGTCGGTGGCCGACGCCTACGCGGTCCAGCTCGCCCAGGTCGACGCGTGGACCGCCCGCGGCGCCCGGATCAAGGGCCACAAGGTCGGGCTGACCTCGGCCGCGATGCAGCGCCAGATGGGCGTCGACCAGCCGGACTTCGGCGTGCTGCTGGACACGATGTTCCTGCCGGAGAGCGGCCCGATCGACACCGGCCGGTTCCTGCAGCCGCGGATCGAGCCGGAGGTCGCGTTCGTGCTCGGCCGCCCGCTTTCCGGGCCCGGCGCGACCGCGGCGGACGCCGTCGCGGCCGTCGAGTACGTGCTCCCGGCGCTGGAGGTCATCGACTCCCGCATCGCGGACTGGAAGATCACCCTGCCGGACACGATCGCGGACAACGCCTCCAGCGGCGGCGTCGTGCTCGGCACCCGCCCGGTCCGGCTGGACGACCAGGACCTGTCGCTCATGGGCTGCCTGCTGCGCCGCGACGGCGACCTGATCGACACCGGCGCGGGCGGCGCGGTGCTGGGCTCGCCGATCAACGCGCTGGTGTGGCTGGCGAACGTCCTCGGCGAGCGCGGCGCGTCGCTGGAGGCGGGCCACGTCGTGCTGCCCGGCTCGATCACCGCCGCCGTCCCGGTCGCCCCCGGCGAGACGCTGACGGCCACGTTCGCCGGGCTCGGGTCCGTGACCGCTCAATTTGGAGGGGAGGAAGCATGAGCAAGTTGACCGCGGCGATCGTCGGGCCCGGGAACATCGGCACCGACCTGCTGGTCAAGCTGGAGCGCAGCGAGCTGATCGACGTCCACTCGATGGTCGGGGTGATCCCCGAGTCGGACGGGCTCGAACGGGCCCGCAAGATGGGCGTCCCGGCGTCGGCGGAGGGGGTGGACTGGCTGCTGAAGCAGCCGGAGCTCCCCGACATCGTCTTCGAGGCGACCTCGGCGAAGGCGCACCTGGCGAACGCCCCGCGCTACGAGGAGGCGGGGATCACGGCGATCGACCTGACGCCGGCCGCGGCGGGCCCGCTGGTGTGCCCGCCGGTGAACCTGGACTCGCTGTCGGACGCCCCCAACCTCAACATGATCACGTGCGGGGGGCAGGCGACGATCCCGATCGTGCACGCGGTGTCGTCGGTCGTCCCGGTGTCGTACGCGGAGATCGTCGCGTCCATCGCGTCCCGCTCGGCCGGGCCCGGCACGCGCGCGAACATCGACGAGTTCACCGAGACCACGGCCCGCGCGATCGAGCAGATCGGCGGCGCCGGGCGGGGCAAGGCGATCATCATCCTGAACCCGGTCGACCCGCCGATGATCATGCGGGACACGGTGTTCTGCGCGATCCCGCCGGACGCCGACACCGGGGCGGTCGCGGAGTCGATCGAGAAGATGGTCGCGGAGGTCGCGACCTACGTCCCCGGCTACACGCTGCGGGCCGAGCCGCAGTTCGACGAGCCCCGCGAGATCTGGAACGGGATGGCCCGCGTCGCGGTGTTCCTGGAGGTGCGCGGCAACGGCGACTACCTGCCGCCCTGGGCCGGGAACCTCGACATCATGACCGCGGCGGCGGCCCGGGTCGGCGAGCAGCTTGCGCGCAGAAAGGCCACCTCATGAGTGCAGAGAAGATCAGGATCACCGACTCGACGCTGCGGGACGGCAGCCACGCGATGGCGCACCGCTTCACCGAGGCGCAGGTCCGCGGCGTCGTGCACGCCCTCGACTCCGCCGGGGTGGAGGTCATCGAGGTCACCCACGGCGACGGCCTCGGCGGCTCGTCGTTCAACTACGGCTTCTCGCTGGAGGACGACGTCAAGCTCGTCGCCGCGGCCGTGGACGAGGCGACCCGCGCGAAGATCGCCGTCCTGCTGCTGCCGGGCTGCGGCACCGTGAACGACCTGCGGATGGCGCACGACGCGGGCGCGTCCGTCGCCCGGATCGCGACGCACTGCACCGAGGCGGACGTGTCGCTGCAGCACTTCGCCGCCGCCCGCGACCTCGGCATGGAGACCGTCGGGTTCCTCATGCTGTCGCACCGGATCGGCCCCGAGGAGCTGGCGAAGCAGGCGCGGATCATGGTGGACGGCGGCGCGCAGTGCGTCTACGTCGTCGACTCCGCCGGCGCCCTGGTCCTCGGCGAGGCGCAGGAGCGGATCAGCGCGCTGGTCAAGGAGATCGGGCCCGAGGCGCAGGTGGGGTTCCACGGCCACCAGAACCTGTCGCTCGGCGTCGCGAACTCCGTCCTGGCGCAGCAGAACGGCGCCCGGCAGATCGACGGGGCGCTGTGCGCGCTCGGCGCGGGGGCGGGCAACTCCCCCACCGAGGTGCTGGTCGCGACGTTCGAGCGGCTCGGCGTCCCGACCGGCGTGGACGTGCAGGGCGCGATGGCGGCGGCCGACGACGTGGTGAAGCCGTTCCTGGACCGGCTGCCGTTCGCCGACCGCGGCGCGATCACCCAGGGGTACGCGGGCGTGTACTCCAGCTTCCTGCTGCACGCCGAGCGCGCCGCCGAGCGGTACGGCGTCCCGGCGCACGAGATCCTGCAGAAGGTCGGCGAGGCCGGGTACGTGGGCGGCCAGGAGGACATGATCATCGACGTGGCCCTCCAGCTCGCCGCCGAGCGGGAGCGGGCGTCCTGACGGCCGGGGGCCCGCCCGGGCGGGCCCCCGGGAGGCCGCGGCCTTGGTGATCTTTGCAGCATGCAAGCGTTGGGATAGCTTGAACGGTATGACCCCCGAGGACCATCGCGCGTCGACTCCTCGCGGGCGGGCGCGCCGCGACCAGCTCGTGCGGATCGGCCTCGATCTGCTCGCCGAGGGCGGATGGCCCGCGATCACGGCCCGGGCCGTCGCGGACCGGGCCCGCATCCGGCCGGGCCTGCTGCACCACTACTTCAACGGGCTGCCGGGCCTGCACGTCGCGGTCGCGCAGCGGGCCAGCGAGATGATCATCGATCCGGTGGTGGACGCGCTGGTCGACGCGCCGGACACCGAGGCGGCGCTGAAGGCCCTGCGCGACCTGGTCCCGCGCATGATCGCCGGGGAGCGCAACCTCCGGCTCGCCGCCGAGCTGCTCGTCCGGGCGCTGCGCGACCCGCGGATGGGCGCCGAGCGGCGGGACTGGTCGCGGGCCGTCCGCGGCCGGATCGCGGCCCGCCTGGAGCACCTGTGCCCGGCCTGGCCCGCCGAGCGCCGCGAGGGCACCGCGATGCTCTTCACCGCCATGCTGGACGGCCTGATGCTGCAGCTGATCCTCGACCCGGACCTGCCCGCCGGTCCCGCCCTGCACGCGACCGAGGCCCTCGTCGCCGGCCCCTGACCCGTCAGCGCGGGCAGGACGGCACGATCGCCACGGCGCAGCGGGCGTCCCTGAGCATCCGCGAGCTGGTCGATCCCAGCCCGCCGGTGGCGGTGGCCCGGTCGCCCAGCACGAGCAGCCCGGCGTCCTCGGCCGCGCTCCGCAGCGCCTCGCCGGGCCGCTCCAGCAGCAGCGAGACCTCGATGTCGAGCTTCGGGTACCGCTCCCGCCACGGCTTAACGGCCTCCTCCAGCTCGGCCGCGCGGGTCTTCTCCAGCAGTTCCCTGTCGGTGAACAGCGACAGCTCGTACTCGTCGACCGCCGCGGGCTCCCAGCAGCCGTAGACGACGTGCACGTCCCAGTCGCGCATGGCCGCCTCGCCCATGGCGAACCCCAGCGCCGCGTCGCACCAGGCCGAGCCGTCGGCGCCCGCGACCACGCGGCGCGGGCCCGTCCCGTCCCGGACGACGATCACCGGCCGGTCGGCGTGCGCGGGCAGCTCCAGCGCCGTCGCGCCCTCGTCCAGCCGCTCGTGCGCCCCGATCACCACCACGTCGGCCCTGCCGGACGCCTGCAGCAGCGCCCGGTGCACCGGGCCCCGCATGAGGAGCGTGTGCACCGTCCCGGGCGCGCCCAGGTCCTTCGCCTTCCGCACGCCCTGCTCCAGCAGGTTCTGCCCCGCCCGCTTCATGACCGCCTCGACCTGCGGGTCCTCGTGCCCTTCGGGATAGGGCCAGTGCCAGGAGTGGCACAGGACCAGCTCCAGGCCTCGCAGCCGCGCCTCCTCGACCGCCCAGCGCAGCGCCCCGTCGTTCTCCGCCGTCCCGTCATAACCGAAAAGGACGTGCGTCCCCCGGATCCTCGCTAAGCGCTCCATATGACTGCCCTCCTCCGGCCAGTCTGCGCGCACTTCGCGCGGACCAGAAGAGGCGTTGGTCCCTGGCCGCGTTCCTGACCGCTTTCCCGAGCGATTACTGTCACGGGGAAGGAGGAGGCGATGAGAAGGTTGGGACGGATCCGGCGCCGGCTCGGCTTCGACCGCAACGATCTGCGGCGCACCGTGGACCGCCGCCAGCGGGCGGCCGGCGCGGCGTCGGCGGCGCTGTTCGTCGTCCTGGCCCCGCCCACGTCGGCAAGCCTGGCGGCCGACGCCTACCAGAGCGGGGTCCGGGCCGAGCACCACCATCTCCGCCGCGTCACCGCGCAGATCATCCACACTGCGCCCGGCGGCGGGGCGGGCGTGCGCCACACCTACGCCGAGCTGGCGTGGACGGCTCCGGACGGCGTCCCGCGCACCACCGTCGTCCCGGCCGACAAGTCCGTCCGGCCCGGCATGGGGCACCGCATCTGGGTGGACGCCGACGGCAACCCGATCCGCCGCCCCCAGACCCACGCCACCACGGTCACCACCACGGCCGTCGCCGGTGCCATGGCGGCCGTCGCGGTCGGTCTCCCGCTGCTCTCCCTGTACCTGCTGGTCAGGCGCGGATGCGACCGCCGCCGCTACGTCCTCTGGGACGAGAGCTGGAGCGCCCTGCACCGCCGGAAAACCACCTGAACCCCGCGTTACGACGCGTAGGTTCAGGTTGGGGCCGCGTGCCCGGCGGTCAGTCGGTGCCGAACTCCATGGCGGCGCGGTCGAGGACCTCGGCGTCGCCGGAGTCCTGGCCGCGGGAGGCGATCGCCTGGGCGCCGCCCGCGTCCATGGCGCCGATGAGGCCGGTGGACGCGGCCTGCGCGGCGCCGATCAGGGCCGGGTGCGAGCTGCCGACCATGCCGAGCCCGGCGTACTGCTCCAGCTTGGCGCGGGAGTCGGCGATGTCGAGGTTGCGCATGGTCAGCTGGCCGATCCTGTCGACGGGGCCGAACGCGGAGTCCTCGGTCCGCTCCATGGAGAGCTTGTCCGGGTGGTAGCTGAACGCGGGCCCGGACGTGTCGAGGATGGAGTAGTCCTCGCCCCGGCGCAGCCGCAGCGTCACCTCGCCGGTGACGGCCGTCCCGACCCAGCGCTGCAGCGACTCGCGGAGCATGAGGGCCTGCGGGTCGAGCCAGCGGCCCTCGTACATGAGCCGGCCCAGCCGCCGCCCCTCGGCGTGGTAGGTGGCGAGGGTGTCCTCGTTGTGGATCGCGTTCACGAGCCGCTCGTAGGCCGCGTGCAGCAGCGCCATGCCGGGCGCCTCGTAGATGCCGCGGCTCTTGGCCTCGATGACGCGGTTCTCGATCTGGTCGGACATGCCCATGCCGTGCCGGCCGCCGATGGCGTTGGCCTCCAGCACCAGGTCGACCGCGGTCCCGAACTCCTTGCCGTTGATCGTGACCGGCCGGCCCTGCTCGAAGCCGATGGTGACGTCCTCGGCGGCGATCTCCACGGCCGGGTCCCAGAACCGCACGCCCATGATCGGCTCGACGATCTCGATGCCGGCGTCGAGGTGCTCCAGCGCCTTCGCCTCGTGGGTCGCGCCCCAGATGTTCGCGTCGGTGGAGTAGGCCTTCTCCGTGCTGTCGCGGTAGGGCAGGCCGTGGGCCTGCAGCCACTCCGACATCTCCGTCCGGCCGCCGAGCTCGCTGACGAAGTCGGCGTCCAGCCACGGCTTGTAGATCTGCAGGGCCGGGTTGGCCAGCAGCCCGTAGCGGTAGAACCGCTCGATGTCGTTGCCCTTGAAGGTGGACCCGTCGCCCCAGATCTGGACGTCGTCCTCCAGCATCGCGCGGACCAGCAGCGTGCCGGTGACCGCCCGCCCGAGCGGCGTGGTGTTGAAGTAGCTGCGCCCGGCGGACCGGATGTGGAACGCGCCGCACGCCAGCGCCGCGAGCCCCTCCTCGACGAGGGCGGCCCGGCAGTCGACCAGGCGCGCGACCTCCGCGCCGTAGGTGGCGGCGCGTCCGGGCACCGAGGCGATGTCGGGCTCGTCGTACTGCCCGATGTCGGCGGTGTAGGCGCACGGCACGGCGCCCTTGTCGCGCATCCACGCGACCGCCACCGACGTGTCGAGGCCGCCGGAGAAGGCGATCCCGACGCGCTCGCCGACGGGCAGGGAGGTCAGCACTTTCGACATGAGTAGAAGTATGCACCCTCCTGCATGAACATGCAAAGCCCTTCGGGCGTGACGACGGCCACGCTGGTCACCGCCGGGAGGCCGGTACGGTTCCGGGCATGACGATCGTCCGGTCCCTGGTCCTGTTCGTGCTCGCGGCAGTAGCCGAGATCGGCGGGGCGTGGATGGTCTGGCAGGGCGTCCGCGAGCACCGGGGCGGCTGGTGGATCGGCGCGGGCCTCGTCGCCCTCGGCCTCTACGGGTTCGCCGCCACGTTCCAGCCGGACGCCCACTTCGGCCGGGTGCTGGCCGCGTACGGCGGCGTGTTCGTGGCGGGCTCCCTCATCTGGGCCGTGGTCATGGACGGTTTCCGCCCCGACCGCTGGGACATCGCCGGGGCCGCCATCTGCCTTCTCGGCGTCGTGACCATCATGTACGCGCCCCGCTCGTGACTCCTGCCGTCGGCGCGCGGCCGGCGTCCTCGAACAGGGACGCCGCGCGCTCGGCGCTGGCCAGGGCCCGGCGGCCGGTGCTGAGGAGCGCCAGGAGCAGGATGCCGGCGCCGACGGCGAGCACCAGCCACCACACGGCGTGCTCCGCGTCGGTGAAGGACGTCCCGCCGCGGGCCGGGGACGAGGCGACGAGCGTCCCGGCGAGGGCGACGCCCAGGGTGGTGCCGGTCTGGCGGCCGGCGGAGGCCAGCGACGCCGCGACCCCGGCCATGGAGCGCGGCATCCCGGACACGGCCGTGTTGGTGATCGGCGGGTTGACGGTGCCCAGGAAGACGCCGAACAGCAGATAGATCGCGAGGACGGCCGGGAGCGGGGTGTCCGGGCCGAGCCAGAAGGACGCGCCGCCGCCCAGCGCCAGGGCCGTTCCGGCGATCATCAGCGGCAGGCGGGGGCCGCGGGCGCCGATCATCCGGCCGGTGGCCGGGGACAGCACCACGACCAGTGCCCCCACGGGCAGCAGGCACAGCCCGGCCGCGAGCGCCGACATGCCGCGCACGTCCTGCAGGTACTGGGTGGTCACGAAGAGGAACGCGCTGAAACCGCAGAGGGCACCGAGCGCCATCAGGATCGCCGAATTGAACGGCACGCTGCGGAACAGGCGCGGTTCCAGCAACGGGTCGGCGCGGCGGGGCTCGTACGCGAGGAGCCCCAGCAGCCCGGCCGCGGCGACGACGAGCAGGCCGAGGATGATCGGGGACGTCCAGCCCAGCGTGCGGGACTCGATGATCGCGTAAACGCCGCTTCCCAGGACCAGGACCACCAGGGTCTGCCCCACCGGGTCGAACCGGCGCGCTCTCGCGGCGCGGGACTCCGGCACGAACAGCGCGGTGCACGCGAGCGCGGCGGCCACGACCGGCACGTTGATCCAGAAGATGGCGCGCCAGCCGAGGCCGTCGACGAGGCCGCCGCCGAGGATCGGGCCCAGCGCCAGCGACAGGCCGGTCACCGACCCGAAGACGCCGATCGCCCTCGCCCGCTCCCCCGGTTCCGGGAAGGTGTTCGCGACGATCGCCATCGCCACCGGGTTGAGCATCGTCCCGCCGACGGCCTGGAGGGCGCGCGCGCCGATCAGCCAGCCGATGTTCGGCGCCAGCCCGCACAGCAGCGAGCCGAGACCGAACGCGGCCAGGCCGATCTGGAAGACGCGCCGGCGTCCGGCCCGGTCGGCGGTGGATCCGGCCAGGACGAGGAAGCCGGACAGCACCAGGGTGTACGCGTCGACCGTCCATTGCAGGCCGGACACGGAGGTGTGCAGGTCATGGCGGATCGCCGGCAGCGCGACGTTGACGATGGAGATGTCCATGACGACGACGAACACGCTGGCGCAGCAGATGGCGAGCACCAGGCCGCGCCGCGCCGCGGGCACCGGGAGCGTTGGGTCACTCATGGCACCGGACGCTAGGATTTAGAGTGTGCTCGAAGTCAACACGCCGGTGGGCGAGGCGGGCGTGACGATCGCGGAGGCGGCGCGGCGCACCGGCGTCAGCGTCCACACCCTGCGCTACTACGAGCGCGCGGGGCTGGTCGTCACCCCGGTCGACCGCACGGCCACCGGACGGCGCCGCTACCACCAGCTCGACCTCGACTGGATCAAGATCTGCGCCAGGCTGCGCGCCACCGGGATGCCCATCAAGAGCATCCGCCGCTACGCCGAGCTCGTCTCCGCCGGACGCGGCAACGAGGAGGAGCGGCTCGCCCTGCTGGAGTCCCACCGCGCGGACGTGACCGCGAAGCTCGCCGAGATCGAGGAGAACCTCGAGCTCATCGACCACAAGATCGACGTCTACCGGGGCCGGCTCGAGGCCGGGGACGCCGACCGCCTGTGGGCCCCCACCCGCGAGACCGGCGCCGGCGCGTAACTCCGCCCGCGTTCACCAGCGACTTCACCGCCGGTACGGGAGACGACGGTTCCACCCGGGGTCGAGGGTCCCGCCGGCTGGTGGCACAGGGCTTGAGGCAAGATCCACCCCTGGTGCGCACCGGCGGGCTCACTGCCTATACGGTCAGCCATTGAGGCGGCTCGTACTCGTCCCCGCCGGGACGTTCGGAGAAGAGAGAAGGCTGAACCGTCCGCGCCCCGATCATGCCCCCCGAGGGGCGACGCACCGGTCGTGACAGCGACGTCCGCCGACCGCGCCGCAAGCGGCCATGGCTGGTGGGCGAGTTGGCGATCGTCTACGTGCTGCTCGAGGTCTACGGCCAAGTCCGGAAGCTGGCCCACACAAGATATGACGCGGCGCTCGCCCACGGTCGCGGCATCCTTCACCTGGAAGACCACCTCGGCCTGGACTTCGAACTTCGTGCCAATCTGTGGGTGACGCGGCATCATGATCTGTCGCAGGTGAGCGTCTGGATCTACCAGCACATGCACACCGGCCTCACCATGTGGGTCCTGCTGCTCTGCTACCTCACCGGACCGGGTGTCTACAGGCCCGCGCGCAACGCCCTCGTCCTGATCAACCTGGTCGGGCTGGCGGTGTTCTTCGCCTTGCCGGTGATGCCGCCGCGCCTGCTTCCGGGCGAGGGGTTCGTCGACTCGGTGGCCCATGCCGGGTTCGGCACCACCCACAGCCCCCCGCTGCCCGCCGACCAGTACGCGGCCATGCCCTCCCTGCACCTGGCGTGGGCCGTGTGGGTCGCGGTGGTGATCCTGGCGCTGCTGCGGCCTTTCCGCGTGCGATGGGTCGCCGTCCTGCATCCGATCACCACGGCCGTCGTCGTGGTCCTGACCGCCAACCACTATGTCCTGGACGTCGTGGCCGGGGTGGCGGTGGCCATGGCGGCGCTGTCGGCGACCGGACTGGTCTGGGCGGGCCACGGGACTCTGTACGCCGGTGGCCAGCTGATCCGCCGCACGCGGCCCCTCCCAGACTCGGACGCCGGCTCCGCCGGAGACGGAGCTTCGCACGTACCGGACGTCGAGGACTTCACCGAGGCCGAAGCGGCGGGAAGCGGCGGCCAGAGTTCCCCGTGAACGGCTGCCGGTCACGTCGGCCCCCCGCGTAGGGCGGCAGACAGTTCCGACTCCCTCTGCAATGTCCGGAAAACCACCGGGTTTCGCCCTAGAATCGGGCGATCATCCGCGCAGGGAGGTCCGTCTGTGAGCGGTGAACACCATCCGGAATGGGTGATCGACCCCGAAACACCCAGCGTTGCCCGGATGTACGACTACTACCTCGGCGGGAAGGACAACTTCGCCGCCGACCGCAAGGCCGCGGACCAGGTCGTGGCGGCCATGCCGAACGTCCTGGAGTTCACCCGCGCCAACCGCAGGCTGCTGTCGCGGGCCGTCACGATGATGGCCGCGGAGGGCATCCGGCAGTTCATCGACATCGGCTCGGGGCTGCCGACGCAGGAGAACGTGCACGAGGTGGCCCAGCGCGCCGCCCCCGACTCCCGCGTCGTCTACGTCGACAACGACCCGATCGTCCTCACGCACGCCCGCGCGCTGCTGGCCGACAATCCGCTCACCACGGTCATCCAGGCCGACCTGCGCGAACCCGAGGACATCCTCGACCATCCCGTGGTCAAGGAACGGATCGACTTCGGCCGGCCGGTGGGCCTGCTGATGCTGGCCATCCTGCATTTCGTCCGGGACGAGGAGCGTCCGGCCGGCATCGTGGCGAGGCTCCGCGCGCCGCTGGCCCCCGGCAGCTACCTGGCCATCTCCCACGGCCACCGGGGCGCGATCACCCGGGACGTCGAGGACCAGGTCCGGTCCGCCTACGGCAGGACGGGGGCGGGGGACATCGTCCCGCGCACCATCGACGAGGTCGCGGCGTTCTTCGAGGGCACCGAGCTGGTCGGGCCCGGGCTGGTCCAGGTGGCCGACTGGCGGCCGGACGCCGCTCCGCTCACGTCCGACCTCTCCAAGCCCGGCTTCCTCGCCGGCGTCGGCCGCGTGGCCTGACCCACCACACCCGCAGAGACACCTCCTTCCCGAACAGAGGACGCGTCGAGCAGGGCATCGGCATGCGCTCATTTTAGTCTCGTATGATACTGTCTCAATTGAGACTATTACACGGTGGGCGGCCGTGCGAGACGATCAGGAGAGCTGTTCATGCCCGAGCCGACCCCGCGGCGCGCGCCCGAGATCCCCGCGCCGCACACGCACCGCCGCACCGCGACCGCTCCCCCGGCGACCGGGCCCTGGTCCGGCGAGCCGGTCATGGCCGCGGCCGGCGTGGTCAAGACCTACGGCGCCGGCGACGGCGCGGTGACCGCGCTGCGCGGGGTGTCGGCGGCGTTCACCCGGGGGCGGTTCACCGCGATCATGGGGCCGTCCGGGTCCGGGAAGTCGACGTTCCTGCACTGCCTCGCCGGCCTGGACACGGTGACCTCCGGCACCGTCGCCCTCGGCGAGGTCGACCTCACCGCCCTGTCGCGGACCCGGCTCACCGAGCTGCGCCGCGAGCGGCTCGGGTTCGTGTTCCAGTCGTTCAACCTGCTGCCGATGCTGACGGCGGAGGAGAACATCCGGCTCACCGGCCGGCTCGGGAACCGCCGCGCCGACCGGGCCTGGTTCGACACCATCGTGGACGCCCTCGGGCTGCGCGAGCGGCTGTCGCACCGCCCCAGCGAGCTGTCGGGCGGCCAGCAGCAGCGGGTCGCCGTCGCACGCGCACTGCTGACCCGCCCCGAAGTGCTGTTCGCCGACGAGCCCACCGGCAACCTCGACTCCCGCTCCGGCGCCGAGGTGCTCGGATTCCTGCGCCGCGCCGTCGACGCCTACCGGCAGACGGTGATCATGGTGACGCACGACCCCGGCGCCGCCGCCCACGCCGACCGGGTGCTGTTCCTCGCCGACGGGACGATCGTCGACGAGCTGACGGCGCCCACCATCGACGCCGTCCATGCCCGCATGCGCCGGATGGAGGGCTGACGCCATGGGGAACCCCTTGTGGCTCATCGCGCGCCGCTCCTTCGCCGAGGGCTGGACCCGCCTCACCGCCACCCTTCTCGCGGCGCTGGGCTCCGTCGCGCTCATCGCGGGCTCGCTCCAGTTCGCGCTCCGCGCCCAGGACGCGGTGGCGGGCAGTGACGCGAGCGAGTACTCCCGCGCGGACGTGCTCGTCCAAGGCGGGACGGTGGACCCCGGCGACCCGGCCGCGGTGCCCGACGGCCGGATCCGCCTGGACCGGGTCGCGTCCCGGCCCGGGGTCGCGGCGGCCGCAGGGGACGCCGCGGTGGAGGTGACGGCCGCACGCGCCGACGGCCGGACGGTCACGGCGTCGGCCGAGGGCCGGACGCTGCTGCGCCCCTGGGTGCACGACTCCCGGCTGAACCCCTACCGGCTGGAGGCCGGGCGGGCGCCCGCGGCGGACGGTGAGGTGGCGGTCGTCCAGTACATGTCACGCGCCGGGAAGGTGCGCGTCGGCGACTCGCTGACGCTGACACTCCCGCGCCAGACGCGCCGGGTGCGGGTCTCCGGGGTGGTCAGCGTGCAGGGCCGCGAGGCCGTGGCCGCCGGGAACCTGGTACTCGCGCCGTCCGAGACCGTGCGCCGTGCCGCCCTGCTGCCCGCGGGCACCTGGCAGAGCGTCTGGGTGAAGGCCGCCCCGGGCGTGCCCGCCGACCGGCTGCGCGACGAGCTGGCCCGGGACCTGGGCGGCGCGGCCACCGTCCGGACCGCGGCGTCGGTGCGGGACGCGCAGACCTCTGCGGCGGCGGGCGAGGGCGCCTCGGTCGCCGGCGTCATCGGCATGCTCTCCTCAGTGGCGATGTTCGTCGGCCTGTTCGTGGTGGCCAACACGTTCGGCACGCTCGTCCGGCAGCGGACCTGGCGGCTCGCGCTCCTCGGGGCGATCGGCGCGACCCCGCGGCAGATCAAGCGGCTCATCCGCCTGGAGGCGCTGGTGCTGGGAGCGATCGCCGCGGTGGGCGGGACGGCCGCGGGCGGGCCGCTGTCCGGGCTCATCACCCGGCTGTTCGCGCGGGACGGCTTCGACGTCTCCGCCGCCGCCCCCCGGGTCGACTGGGTCTCGCTGGGCGTCCCGGCGGCGGCCGGGATCCTGGTCACCCAGCTCGCCGCCTGGCGGGCGGCACGGCGCGCCGCGGGCATCTCACCCGTGCAGGCGCTGCGCAGCACCGTCACCGAATCCCGGGAGCGCCGCTGGCCGCGCGTCCTGGGCGCCCTCGTGATCTTCCTCGGGGCGGGATTCTGGTACATGGTCGGGATCGCGGTCCGGGCGAGCGATCCCCCGGGCCAGGACCGCACCTTCGGGATCTCACTCATGATCGTCTTCGGCACGTTGCTGACCGTGACCGGGCTGGCCGTCCTCACCCCGTTCTTCGTCGGCCCTCTGGGCGGCCTCGTGGGCCGCGTCGGGACGCTGGTCGGCGGGGAGACCGGACGGCTGGCGCACACCACCATCACCCGCAGCCCGCGCCGGGTGTCCTCGGCGGCCTCGTCGCTGATGCTGGGCGTCGCGCTGGTCGCCTCGGTGGCGCTGGTGACGCTGTCGGTGAACGACCGGTTCCGGGAGGCGGGACGTCAGGTCATGGCGGCCGACCACGCGATCACCGCGACGGCCCGGACCGCCGAGGGCGGACCCGCCCCGGTGGCCCGGGACGTGGCTGACCTGGTGGCGGGCACGCCCGGGGTGTCGCGGTCGGTCGCCATCACCCAGACCGAGGTCACGCTGGTGTCGCCTGCGGACCGTCCCGATCCGGAGGACGAGTTCGAGCCGTTCCGATTCCTTGTCACCGGCGCCGAGCAGGCCGGGCTGCGGGACGTCCTGCGGCTCGGCGGCCGGCCGCCCGCCCTGCGTACCGGCGAGATCGCGCTGTCGTCGACCGTCCTGAAAGAGCAAGGCCTGCGGCGCGGACAGCGGATCGTCGTGCGGGGCGCCCAGGGCCGGGTCGCGCTCACGGTGGCGGACGCGTACCACGACCCGTCCCACCTGTTCGCCGAGCAGGCGCTCGTGGCGCCCGCCACGATGGACCGGCTCGACGTCAACGCCGCGACCCAGGCGGTCCTGGTGCGAGGCGGCGCCCAGCAGGAATTGACCCGGGCCGTGGCCGGGGCTCCCGGCGTACAGGTCCTCGACCGCGACGCCTACGTGGACGCGGCGTCGGACTCGCTCACCCGGCCGCTGCGGGCCACGTACACCTTCATCGGCATGGCGCTGCTGCTGGCGCTGTTCGGCATGGCGACCACGGTGTCGATGAGCGTCACCGAACGCACCCGCGAGTTCGGGCTGCTCGGCGCCGTGGGCGCCACCGCGAGGCAGATCCGCTCGATCGTCCGCTGGGAGGCGGCCACGGTGGTCGTCCTCGGCACGATCCTCGGCCTCGGCATCGCGATGGGAACGCTGGCGCTGCTGCACGTGGCGACCGGCAGCTCGTACCTGCGCCCGGACCCGCCATGGTGGCTGTTCCCGGCAGTAGCGGCGGGCGCCGCAGTAGCGGCCTTGCTGACCTCGTCACTACCCGCCCGCCGAGCCGCAGCCGTCCCCGTGCTGGAGGCCGCCAAGGCGGAGTGAACCCCTGACACACGAAACCCCCGGCCCGTGGACGTCGATCGGGCCGGGGGTCTGCCCCACCGGGTTCAGGCCGGGTCGAGGGAGCCGCTCTTCACCCGCGCCGCGAACGCCTCCCACGCAGACGGCCCGAACACCAACTTCGGCCCGTCCGGGTCCTTAGAGTCCCGCACCGCCACGGCAGCCTTCCAGTCCGCCACCTCAACGCACTGCCCACCGGTGTTGTCGCTCTTGCTGCTCTTCCGCCAGTCCGTCCCGGGCACAGGCACTATCGGCGCGACCTCCACACATTGGGCTCCGGTGTCATCGCTATGACTGCTCTTACGCCAGCGTGCGGGCACCCAGGCAATCTCGATCCACTGCCCACCAGTGCCGCCAGTGTGGCGGCTCTTGTGCCACTCCATCGCGGACACGCCTTGCGTGTTCACAGGCCCTCCAAGATCGTATGGAGCACATTCAGGGAGTCATCTGCGGACATCGCCGCACCCCTGATCAAATCGAAACGTACCCCATACTTCCGGACAGCATCGGGGTGATCGACGAGTTGTACACCCACATGGCTCCCCACGCTCACGATATCCGCATCGTCCTGGAAACTCATGATCGTGAATGGGCCTGGCAGCCCGGCGTAGGCCCCCTTGGAGGCAGGGACGATCTGCAGGGTGACGTGATGCTCGTCCGCCAGAGCGATCAAATGCTCAATCTGCCCTCTCATGACCTGAGGGCTTCCGATGGGTCGACGGACAGCACCCTCGTCGAAGATCGCAACGATGTTCGGTGGAACCTTCTGTTCCAGGATTAACTGACGCTCGATCCGAGTCTCAACGAGCCGCTCCACCGTTTCGGACGCTTTGTCTGATTTGATCACTTCGTATGCGTACTCCGGGGTCTGAAACAGTCCAGTGACGACCATGTTCTCGAAGACATGCATCCCTACGGCCTCTCGCTCCCGTGCGATGAAGTCAGGGAAGCCCGGAGGCAAGACGGCGAGCCGACCAAAGTCCCGGATCCACTCCCAGATGCGGCAGAAAGTCCCATTCGTCTCGAAGTAGGTGTCGCACGCCCTGGCGAAGTCGTCAGACGGCGCCGAATTGCCCGATTCGACCTGCCCGATCCATTGAGGCGTGAAGCCAAGCCTCTCGGCGAACTGGGGCCGGGACAAGTTGGACGCTTCACGATAAGCCCGAAGTTCCGTGCCGAAGTACTCGGCAGGCGAGGACGGGACGCCGGGGTCAGCGGGGCGACGGGGCATGGGGGGCCTCCATTCGAAAGTGATGCGGATTTCGAACCGCACGCGGGGCGGTTTCTTTCTCCGGGCTTCTCGCTCTTCCAGAAGATAACGCGATCACAGGAAGATGTGGGGCGGCAACAGAGAGAAGTCGCACTGAAAGTCGAACGATCATGGACACGTCCCGCAACGCTCCCGACCAGGCATTGGCTCGACTCCGGGAGGACTTCTGGGGTCACCGGATCTGGCGAGCGACACGCCACGACGGCCGACTTGGAGACTGGGTCGCCACTCTGCATGACCCAGAGGCCGGTATAGATCCGACCGTTGTACGCAACACCGCAGAGGAACTACGTAGGGCACTCACCATCGAACGCAGTCGCGCAACCAATCGCTCCACGCCCGAACCCAGTAAGTGGGTGCGCTGGTAATGGAATGGGTCCAACCGAAGAAACTGAACGCCGCCCCAACTTCCTGTACTACGGTCCACCTTGACCGACTTGCACAGGAAGTCATCCGGCAAGGCTGGAAGGCCGTCCCGCGCTACGACGCCCCCCACCCCCTGCTCCGCGTCTTCGATCCGGCCGTGCCGGATTTCGGGGAGAGCATCACCCTCGTCCTCGGCACGACACCCGACATGTGGTGGTACCGATCGAGCACGGGCGAGAACCTGGCCCCGCACACCAAGCCCGCCCAGGCGGCCGAGCGGATAACGCGGATCCTCATCCCCTTCGTGACGGCCGCACTCGCCGCCCGCACCCACCACCGGGCACCGTCCAGCACCACAGCGCCCACTCCTCCATCAGATCCGGACCCGTCCCGCGCCCGAACGACCGCCGACCTCCACACACGCTTCGGCGTCATCTCCTGGTGGGGCACCCACACCAAGGAATGGTGGGCGCTCCTCCCCGGCGGGACGCAATGGAGACTCCTCAACGCCCCCACCCCGGAGGCCCTCACCCAAGCCATCCTCCACACCCACCCACCCCGCTAACACCCCAAGCCGCCGCGCAGCGGAAGGTTCCTCCCGTCCCTCCCGCCGCGCGGTTTCGCCTGGTAAGCGCGGACGCCCAGCCGGAACGACTCATCCTGGACGGGCAGCAGCGGTTGACGTCCCTCTTCCAGGCGCTGATGCTGGGCCGCCCTGTGAAGACCCAGGACGTGCGGAAACGTCCGATATCCGGGTGGTTCTACATCGACATACCGGCGGCGTGGATCCCAACACGGACCGGGAGGAAACCATCCGCTTCCTTCCGGCGGACAGGATGGTCCGCAATTTCCGGGGCGAGATTCTCGAAGACTACTCCGCCGTGGAGCTGGAGTACCGTGCGCAGCTGTTCCCACTGGCCAAGGTCTTCGATCCCGACGACTGGTCCATGGGCTTCCAGGAACACTGGGATTACGACCGGAACAAGGTCAAGCTATGGCACGCCTTCCGGAAGGAGGTCGTCCGCAAGTTCGACACCTACCAGCTCCCCGTGATCGAGCTCGGAAAGGAGACTCCGCGGCAGGCCGTCTGTCAAGTTTTCGAGAAGGTCAACACGGGCGGCGTCACGCTCACCGTCTTCGAACTGCTGACGGCCACGTTCGCAGCCGACGAGTTCGACCTGCGTAAGGACTGGGAAGAGTGCCGGGCGGCCTGGGCCGGACCCGAATACCGGATCCTGCCCGTTGGGCGCACCACGGGTTGCGGCGGGCGCGGCGGCGGCGCCCGGCGGCGTCGTCCCCCTCCGCTCCCACACGGTCGCGCCGTCGGAGGCTCGCATCACCCTGACGTCCGGCCACTCACGGCCGTCGTCGCGCTCGGAGGGAAGGCCTGGACGAGGGCGCGTTCGGCATTAGGGGTCGGGCGAGCGGTGCCCTCGTCCGCCAGGGCGAAGTCTTCCAGGCATCGGTCCGGCTGGGCGGCCGTATCAGCCATGGCATGAGCGCCAGCGCGGCCCAGATCCGCGCGGGCCGGCCCATGCTGATCACGCAGCCGAGGCTAGGGACGGCCGCCACTCCTCGCAAGCCGCCGGAACCGGCTCACGAGTCGAGGGGCGATCCGTCACGCGTTGGGAGGCAGGTCGGTTCCGGCGCCGCGGTGGCGCATCGCCACCAGGTCGGCGCGGGCACGTTCGCGGTGTTCGGGGAGCGTGGTCGTGTCCGTTCCCTCCACCTCGAAGCCGGCGTCCGCGATCATGTCCAGGTCGGCCTTGCCCGCTTGGCCTTCGCTCGTCAAATAGTCGCCGAGGAAGATCGAGTTGACGACGTGCAGGGCGAGCGGTTGCAGCGTCCGCAGATGGATCTCCCGCCCTCCGGCGAGACGGACCTCCACGTCCGGGCAGACGAACCGCACCATCGCCAGGATGCGCAGGCACCGCTGCGGGGTCAGGGCCCACTCCCTGGCCATCGGCGTCCCCTCGAACGGGATCAGGAAGTTCACCGGCACCGAGTCCACGTCCAGCTCGCGCAGCGCGGACACTACGTCCACCAGGTCCGCGTCGCTTTCGCCCATTCCCGCGATCAGGCCGGAGCAGGCCGACATGTCTGCCTCCTTGGACTTTTGGACGGTCGCGACGCGGTCGGTGAACTCGTGCGTCGTGCAGATGTCCCCGTACACGGCCTCGGCGGTGTTGAGGTTGTGGTTGTAGGCGTGGGCGCCGGCCTCCCGCAGCCGCGCCGCCTGCCCGTCGGACAGCAGCCCGAGACAGGCGCAGATCTCCACGTTCGCGTTCTGCTCCTTGATCGCCGCGATCGTCTCGGCGACCCGTTCCACGTCCCGGCCGGTCGGGCCACGCCCGCTCGCCACCAGGCACACCCGTTTGGCGCCGCCCGCCACACCCGCCTCGGCGGCCGCGGCCGCCTCATCCGGCTTCAGCCAGGTATAGGTCAGAACGTCTGCCTTCGACCCCAACCGCTGCGAGCAGTACGAGCAATCCTCGGGACACAGCCCCGACTTCAGATTGACCAGATAGTTCAGCTTGACCCGGCGCCCGAACCAGTGCCGGCGTACCTTCCCGGCGGCGGCCACCACGTCGAGCAGGTCGTCATCGCGGGTCGCGAGTACCGCGAGCGCCTCGTCCCGAGTCGGCGGCTCACGCCGCAGCCCCTTGTCGACCAGAGTGTCCAGCAGATCCATGGCGTCGATCCTCGCCCGGTGCGGAGGCCCGAGCCAAGGCACGTACCCCACAAGGCGAACCGGTCAAGATATGTCCATAACGACAGGGCGTCCGTCAGAAGTCGTGGGTGGGAAGCACGCCCTTCAGAGGCTCCGGGATGGAGAGGTCTTCGCCGAGGACGACCGAAGCGATGTGGGTGTAGTCGTCACCGCGCGGCTCGGAGAAGATCGTGGCCTTCCCGTCCAGCCGGTCGATCAGCAGATAGAGCGGGATGTCGGCGGCGGCGTAACCGCGACGTTTGGGGCCGCGATCGCGCTCAGCGCCCTTGCGGTCACCAGCACGGCCGGACGTCACCTCCAGGACCATCGCTACCCCGTCTGGTTTGCTGTGCCACTCGCGTCCCGCGAAGGCGCCCTTGGGAGCGGCGACGCCATCGGGGACGTACTCCCCTTCCGGGCTGATCAACGTCAGGTTCCGGTGCAGCCGCAGCCCATGGGCCTCTCGAACCCAGTCGTCAACGGCTACGACGATGGTCTCGTGCTGTCCGTCTGGGGTCGGAGACACGATGATTTCTCCATCTATGAGCTCAGCGCGGAAGCCCGGCATCACGTCGAGTGCAGCAAACGCTTCGCGCAAGTCGTCACGGACATGTGACGGCTCTTCGGGCATTGCCGTCATCGAAATGCTCCTGCTAGTTCCATCGGCAGTCCCGCTTGCTCTGGAAGGTGGCGATACTCAGAAACCTAACACCAGCTGGGTTCATCTGCGCCGCTCGTGCTGGTCGGCGCCACATGGAGTCGCTCGCGTGCGGCGCTCTGGGGGGTTTGTCGGGGTGGGTCAGGGTTTGAGGGCTACGCCGCCGTAGGCGCCGGCCTGGGAGGGGGCCAGCGCGGCGTCCTTCGGGTTGCCGTCGGGGCGCCATTCGGTGACGGGGACGACGCCCGGGTCGACCAGGTTCCAGCCGGTGAAGAACTCCTCGACCCGGTCGCGGGAGCGGACGGTCAGGTTCACGCCGGACGCGGTGTAGGTGCTCACCACGGCGCGGGACTCCTCCGGGTTCTCCACCAGGTCGGCGGTCGCGTGGGAGAAGATCATCACGCTGCCGGGCGGCAGGACCCCCTTGTAGCGCTCCAGGATCTCGCCCGGCCCGTCCTCGTCGGGGACGAAGTGCAGCAGCGCGACCGTGAGCAGCGCGACGGGTCGCGTGAAGTCGATGAGCTCGACCGTCTCGGGCGCGGACAGGATGCGCTCGTGGTCGCGGAAGTCGGCGTCCAGGTAGGCGGTGCGGCCCTCGGGGGTGCCGGCGAGCAGCGCGCGGGCGTGCGTCAGGACGATCGGGTCGTTGTCGACGTAGACGACGCGCGAGTCGGGGGCGACCGCCTGGGCGACCTCGTGGGTGTTGTCGGAGGCCGGGATCCCGGTGCCGATGTCCAGGTACTGGCGGATGCCGAGGTCGGCGGCGAAGCGCACGGCGCGGCCGAGGAAACGGCGGTTGGCCTGAGCGGCCACGGCGATATCGGGGAAGATTTCGAGCGCCTTCGCGGCCGCTTCCCGGTCGGCCGCGAAATTGTCCTTGCCGCCCAGGTAGAAGTCGTACATGCGCGCCGAATGGGGGACGTCGGTCCGCAGGTCCGAGGACGGTGCGTGATCGCCCTGCCACTCCGACGAAACCATTGGTGACTCCCCAGGGTCCGGCATTTTCTCGTTACGGCTCTCCCGTCGGTAACTTTGATCCTATCCGGGCCCGGGGGTCGTCACGGCTGTTTCAGGAGTCGCGTTCCTTCAGCAGGGCCTTGTGAATTTTGCCGACGGGGGTGAGGGGAACCTCCGCGGTGATGACGAACTGGCGGGGGACCTTGTAGTCGGCCAGCCGGTCCCGGCAGTAGGCGGTCAGTTCGTCCTCGGTGGGCGGACCGTTTTCGGGGCTGGGGACGATGTAGAAGCGCCCCACCTCGCCGAGCACGTCGTCGGGGACGCCGATGCCCGCGGCCATCGCCACCTTGGGATGGGTGGTCAGGACGTTCTCGATCTCGACCGGGTAGACGTTGAAGCCGCCCTGGATGTACATCTCCTTCTTGCGGCCGCGCAGGACCAGGTGGCCGTCCGGTTCCATCTCGACCATGTCGCCGGTGGCCAGCCAGCCGTCCGGGGAGAAGACCTCGGCGGTCTCGGACGGCATGTCCCAGTAGCCCGCGGCGACGCACCCGCCACGGACTTGGAGCTCGCCCGTCCGGCCGGGCGGCAGGACGTCGCCGCCGGGGCCGACGACCCGGGCCTCGAAGTCGCCGATGATCGCGCCGAGGGTCCGGGAGACCGTCTCGGGGTCGTCGTCCATCGGCGACAGCACGCACGCGCCGGAGGACTCCGAGAGGCCGTACAGACCGTAGAGCGGTGCCCCCGGGAAGGCCTGGCGGATGGCGTCGGACAGCGCGGGCTCCACGTTGGAGCCGCCCGCCACGCACATGCGCACGGACGAGACGTCGTGGTCGGCGAAGTCGGGACGGCCGAGCATCAGCACGTACATGGTCGGGACGGCGCCGAGGTACGTCACCCGGTGCCGCTCGATGGCGCGCAGCGCCGCGTCCGGGGAGAACGCCGGGAGCAGGGCGACCGAGCCGCCGCTGACCAGGGCGGTCATGACGGTGCAGGTGATGCCGCCGACATGGTTGAGCGGAAGGTGCCCCAGCAGGACGTCGTCCTCGGTCATCCCGGAGTGGTCGGCCTGCGCGTGCGCGGACGCCAGGATGCTGCGGTGGGTGATGACCGCGCCCTTGGGCCGGCCCGTCGTCCCCGAGGTGTAGAGGATCATGAGCGGGTCGTCGGGACGCACCGCGCCGGCGGCCGAGGCGAGCGCCGCCGGGTCGCCGGAGGACGCCGTCAGCTCGTCGAAGCCGGCGCCGAAGTGCACGGCCGGGATCTTCGCCGACTCGTAGAAGGCGGCGAAGTCGAAGTCGGGCACCGAGTCGAGGCTGATGACCAGCCGGGCACCGCTCTGCCCCAGCATGTAGGACAGCTCCCGCTCGCGGTAGCGGACGTTGAGCGGGACGACGATCGCGCCGATGCGGGCCGCGCCGAAGAAGGCCGCGAGCCACTGCGGGGTGTTCGGGCCCAGCAGTCCGATCCTGTCGCCGCGCGAGATGCCGCGGGCGAGCAGCCCCGCCGCGACCCGTCCGGCCATCGCATCGAACTCGGCGAACGTGATGGTGCCGTCCCCGTCGCGCAGGAACGCCCTGTCCCGTGCCGCGGCGTGCTCAAGCGTCGCTCCGACCGTCTCTGCCCGCATGTCTCCCTCTCTCGTCACGATCGCTGGTCATGGGAGCGGGGTGCACACACCTCAGGGCTTGCGGCCGACGCCGGCGTAGAACCAGATCGGCAGGGCCTCTTCCAGAGTGACCTTGCGGTCGGGACGCCACAGCGGCGCCCACACCAGTCCGGGGTCGACGAGCTCGAAGTCGCCGAACAGGGCCGTCACCTGGTCGCGGTCACGGGGCGTCCCCGGCGCGTTGGTCTTCCTGTACACCTCGACCACCTTGGCGACGATGTCCGGGACCCCGTCGGCGGAGGCGTGGGTGATGGCCATGTGGCTGCCCGGGGCGAGCGCGTCGCGCAGCGCGGCCATGATGCCGGGCGGGTCGTCCTCGTCGCCGATGAAGTGGAGCGTCGCGATCGTCAGCAGCCCGACCGGCTTGGAGAAGTCGAGCAGCCGCGTGATCTCCGGATTCTCCAGGATCTCGCGCGGGCGGCGGATGTCGGCCTGGACCATCCGCGTTCCCGGCGAGTCGGCGAGGATCGCCCGGCCGTGCGCGACGACCTGGCCGTCGTAGTCGGCGTAGGCCACGCGGGCGGCGGGGTTCACCGACTGGGCGATCTGGTGGACGTTCTGCTGGGTGGGCAGCCCGGTGCCGATGTCGAGGAACTGGTCGATGCCCTGCTCGGCCATGTACCGGACGGCGCGGCCCATGAACGCCCGGTTCTCCTTGATCAGGGTGATCAGGGTGGGGTCGGCGGCCTTCGCCTCCTCGGCGCGGAGGCGGTCGGCCTCGTAGTGGTCCTTGCCGCCGAGGTAATAGTCGTACATCCGGGCGATGTTCGGGACGGTCGGGTTGAATCCGCCTGGCCGGAACCCTTCGCCTGCCACCGTGTCTCCTCACCGGCCGCTCATGATCTTCGATCCCACTTTACGGTGCCCGGACCGTCCCTCGAACCGTTCCAAGCGGCCGGGCCGATCACGATCCGGTTCGCGGCGGCCGGCTCGTCCCGGTTGCCCGGCCCGGGTTGGCGGGCAGCCCGTCGAACCGCGCCGGGCGGAGGCGCCGGTAGGCGTCCAGCACGGGGGCGAGTTCGGCCGGCGTTGCTCCGTGCAGGATCACGCTGTCGGCGCCCGCGTCGAACTGGCCGAGCACGCGGGCGGCGCACTTCTCGGGCGTGCCCGTGGCGGACGCGGCGAGCCACTCTCCGGGTAGGAGCTCCGCGACATGCCGCAGCTGCTCGGTGGTGCCGATCGCGTCGAAGGCGCCCGGGTAGCCGGAGACGAGGTCGTCGGCGCGGAACCGGGCCAGCACCGCCGGGTCCCACCCGTTGACCCTGACCAGCAGGTCGCCGTAGCCCTGGAGGTAGGTGGCGAGGCGGCCGACGAGCTTGCGCAGCCGCAG
Source organism: Actinomadura sp. B10D3 (assembly GCF_039871695.1). NCBI lineage: Bacteria > Bacillati > Actinomycetota > Actinomycetes > Streptosporangiales > Thermomonosporaceae > Actinomadura > Actinomadura sp. B10D3. Next base: position 62,998 of record NZ_JBDPLY010000034.1, on the reverse strand, counting down.
ATCCTCGTCCAGGTGGTCGCCGACCGTGGCGAGCACCGACCAGATCCGGACCGACGCCGGGTCTCGCCCGGCCTCGTCCGCGCCGCGCCGGACCGCGGCGACGGCCTTGGCGAGCGTCGCGTCGGTGAAGAAGGTGTGCAGGACGACGCCGTCGGCGACACGCCCGGCGAACTCCAGCGTCCGCTCCCCCATCGCGGTCAGGATGACCGGGACGTCCTCGTCGAACGCAGGATCCTGGCTGAGGTAGGGGAAGGTCCCGGCGGGCCCGTCGTGGCCGGCGACCGCTTCGCCGTGCCACAGGCGGCGCAGGATCCCGATGACGTCCTCGAGCTGCGCGGAGGTCACCCGGGGCAGTCCCATGACGTCGAAGAGGGCGTCGAAACCGCGGCCGAGGCCGAGTGCGAACCGTCCCCCGGACATCCGGTGCATGGTGGTCCCGAAGGTCGCCGTCAGCAGCGGGTGGCGGGTGTTCGGGTTCGTCGCCGCGGTCGCGATCCCGATCCGCTCGCTGACGGCCGCGGCGGCCCCCGACAGCGCGGCCGCCTCCTTGGTGGTGAAGCGCTCGGACAGGAAGACCGCCCCGAGCCCCAGCCGCTCGCCCTCGGCGACCTCGGCGAGGAGGTCACGGGGACTGTCCGCGTGCCCGGCGAGCCCGTAGAAGCCGAGCTCGGGAAGATCGCTCATGAGGCGGACCTTAGTCTGGACAGGTGTCCACATCAAGGGAGGGGGTCGGGGACGGCGTTCGCGCCGGCGCCGTGCCGCCCGCGCGGGCGCAGCTCAGGGCGACGACGGGCAGCAGCGTGACGAGCCCGAAGGTGACGAGCCGGATGCCGTAGTCGTTGACGACGGCGCCGATCACGCATGTGGTCAGCACCGCCGCGAGGGTGGGGCGCAGCGCCGGCCATTCGCGCAGGGCGGCGTGCGACCAGGCGGGGGCGAACCGCTCGGGCCGCGCCACCGCCATGACCAGGAGCGCGAGAACGAGCGCGGTCCCCCACGCCACCGGGCCGCCCGCCAGCGAGCCCAGCGCGTAACCGGCCTTGCGCTCGACGAGCTGCCAGGCCTGCCCGTCGAGCACCTCCTGGACGAAGCGCCCGGCGTGCGTCCGCGACGCCGGCGGGCGCAGCCAGTCGGCCACGCCCACGGCCGCGACCACGGCGACCGCCGCCGACCCGACGGCCGCCAGCCGCACCGGTGTCAGCCGCACCCCGGCGATCGTGAACGCCAGCACCGCGACCCCCGGGATCAGGGCCAGGCCCCCTCCCACGTCGGCGCCCCAGGCGGGCCAGGTGTCGACGGCGACCGCGACGGTTCCGATGGCCGCCACCGCCGCGGTCGCCGCCGGCCGCCGCCCGCGGGCGGTCAGCTCGGCCGCGGCCGCCCCGGCCAGCACCAGCGCGGCGACGGAGAAGACGGCGAAGGTGGAGTTGCCGAACCCGTAGTACCGGCCGCCGTACAGCGCGGACGGGCCGAACGGGCTCGCGCGGTGCAGCAGGGTGCCGGTGGCCGCGTCCACGACCAGCACGCTGAAGGTCAGCAGGCTGACCGCCAGTGGCGCGTGCCAGAGCGGGCGCGCGGGCAGCAGCGCGACCGGCACGACCGCCACCGCGACGGTGACGGCCAAGGCGCCCCACAGCGTGACGTCCGGGAACGGGCTGTGCCACCACCGCGTCAGCGACACCAGGTACATCGAGACCGGGATCACCGAGAGGACGAGGGTCGCGCCGGCGAAGGCCCGCCTTCCTCTCCCCGACGATCGGCGCCGCACGATCGCGGCGGCGAACAGCACGAGCTGCGATCCCGCCACGATGACCAGGAGCAGCCCCGCCCAGCGGCGCAGCGTCTGGTCGGTCGTGGTCACGGCGCCCAGCTCGTGCACGGTCTTCGTCGCGTTGGTGGGACGCGTCCGGCCGAGGGAGATCGGCGCTCCGCTGAACTCCGCGGGCTCGGGCGCGCCCGCCGCGTCCACCAGGGTGCTCGGGACGTCCAGCAGCCGCACCACCCCGCCCCAGCGGGTCGAGGTGACCGTCAGCAGCGCGGGATCGGGCCGGGACGTCGTCACCGGGCCGCGGACCATGCTCACCGCGAGGTGGGGCGTCCCGCCCGGCGGCTCGGTGACGCCCTGGACCAGCACCGTGACCTCGCCGCCGAGGCGCCGCAGGACCTCGCCCGCGAACGCGTCGATCCTCGCCAGCGAGGCGAGCCGCCCGGATCCCGACTCCACGACCTGGCCGCCGTCGATCACCGTGACCGGGCAGCGGAGCGCGGCGTCGTCGACGGTGGCGCGGTAGCGCGCGACCGTTCCGTCCGGGCGCGCGAGGGCGATCGCGGCACCGGGGCCGACGGCGGTCTCGCACCCCTCGTGCTCCGCCAGCGCCCGGCCGAGCACCCCGGGGAGCGGTGAGAACTCCGACCGGCGCTGGGCGTCGACGAGCCGGTCCCACCGCGTCACCCGCGCCCCGCGGCCGGTGTCCCGCACCGCCGGGAGCGGGACGCACTCCCCCGCGCCGGTGCGCGGGCCCACGGCGGCCTGCCCCGCCGACAGCGAGAGCCAGCCGTCGGACGCGCACGCGGACCCGCCGGTGGTGCGCACGGTCGCCGCGCCTGCCGCCGTGCCGCCGGTGAGCAGCCGCCACAGGTGCGGCGTCTGGTCGGCGCGGATGTCCCCCCACGCCAGCCCGGCGACACCGATGACCACCACCGGCGCGCGGACCGGCCGGGCGTCCGCCCCCGAGCGGCCCATGATCTGCACCGCCGCCGATCCGATGACCAGGCAGACGAGCACGGCCGCCCACCCCACCGGGATCGCGCCGCGCCTCCCCGCCCCATCGATCATGTAAGCCAGGGTCCAGCGATACGCCCCGGCAGGCAACCGGATGCCCCGGACCGGGACCGGCTCAGGCGTCCAGCCCGGCCCCGGCGCGGGTACCCCCTAGCCCCACAGGTAGGTCTGTTGCGCCAGGTAGTCGAGATGTTCGCGGTCGGCATCCCTGCGGAGCAGGGCGAGCGGAACGCTGAGGGGCACCTGCCCCTGCCGGTAGCGTTCGATGGCGTTCAGGACGTCATGCCGGCGCGTGTCGTCGAGCCGGCCGCTCAGCAGCCCGAAGGCGTGCTGGAGGGCGTTGGTGTGACGGCCCCGGGTCGGGCGGACGGCCAGCGCCGCGTCGAACGTGCGGCGGTAGGCGGCCTCCACCTCGCCGCGGGGCCGGGTGCCCGCCTGCGCGACGATCCGCCCCAGCTCCCGGTAGGCGGACGGCTCGTGGGCGAGCACCTGCAGCTTGTGGCGGCTGTGGAAGTCGACGAGGTCGCGCGGGCGCCAGCCGGACTCGAAGAACGCGCGGAGCCGGGCGGTGGCGGCGGTCTCCGGGGTCACAGCAGCTCCCTCATCCGGTGGAGCCCGCGGGCCGTGCGGGCCTTGACGGTCCCGAGCGGGACGGACAGCCGGTCGGCGATCTCGCGCTGCGTGAGCTGCCCGAAGTGGGCCAGCACAATCGCCTGCCGCTGCAGGGCGGGCAGGGCGGCCAGCGCCTTCCGGACGTCGCACGCGGCGTCCACCGCGGCGGTGGCGTCGGGCTCGCCCACGTCCTCCAGCGGCACCCACCGGCGGTGGTGGCGCGCCTCGGCGCGCAGCTGGTCGATGGCACGCTTGCGGGCGATGGCCAGCACCCAGGGCTCCAGCTCGCGAGCGGGGTCGAACCGGCGGCGCGATCTCCAGAGCTCCAGGAAGACGAGCTGGACCACGTCGTCGACGGCATGTCCCGGAACCAGCCGCAGGACGTGCCGCCGGACCAGCGGAGCGAGCGTGGTGTAGCACTCGTCCAGGGCCGTCTCGTCGCCCTGCGCGAGTCGCGTTCCCAGTGTCATGCCCTCGCCCCTGCCCGGGGAAATCGCGTCAAAACTTATTCATAGTTGATATTCCGGACAGAAGCCACCTCGGTACCGCAAAGAGGGCGGAAACGTTCGCGCAGGTCAGGACGGGTCGAACGCGGACCTGATCTCGGCCACGGCCGCGGGAAGGCGCGTCACCGGGCGGACACCGGGCGGGAGGCGGTCCCGCGCCCAGCCCGGGCCGCCCGCCAGCAGGCGGGCCGCGGGGCGGGAGCCGGGCAGCCCGTCCAGCCAGCCGGGATCGCCGGTCGCGGCCGTCTGCGACCACACGAGTACCGCACCCGGCCCGGTGCGCCGGATCGCGGCGGCCAGCGCGCGCTCCGGCACCCGCGCCCCCAGCAGGCGCACGCCGACGCCCTCCTGGGCGAGCGCGGCGGCCAGCGCGTGCACCGGCAGGCTGTGCTGCTCCTCCGGGGCGCACGCCAGCACCACGGGACGGACGTTGAGCGGCTCCGCGGGCGCAGGCACCTCCGCCAGGCAGGTGAGCAACACGGTCGAGAGCAGGTGCTCGACCTCGACGCAGTCGCCGGTGGCCTCGTGCTTGCGCCCGATCCCGGTCAGCACCGGGACGATCAGGCCGTCCCAGGCCCCCGCGACCGCGTCCCGGGCGATCGCCGCCCGGACGAGCCGGGTCATCGCCGGGACGTCCAGCGCCATCGCCGCCCGCGCGAGGCCCCGGGCCTCGGCGGTGTCCGCGCCGGCGGGCACCTCGCCGAGCGGCACCCGGCGGCCGCCGGCGCCGTGCGCATGCGGCCGGAGCGGCGCGCCGGGCGGGCCGTCCAGCGCGGCCCGCGCCGCCTCCCCCGGCGGCGCGCCCGCGAGGATGAGCCGCTGCATCGCCTCCAGCCGCGCCAGATCGGCGACCGTGTAGCGGCGGTGGCCTCCCGCGCTGCGCCCGCTCGGGCCGATCCCGTACCTGCGGTCCCAGGTGCGCAGGGTGGCGGCGGCCACGCCCAGGCGCCGCGCCACCGCGCCCACGCCGAGTCCCGCCGCCGGTTCCATCGAGCCACCCCGCGTTCCGGTCTCCCGTGTCGCTCCGACCGCACAGCGTACGGTCCACCAGGCCTTCGCCGGAACCGCTCCCGCCGGTTGCACCGCGGCGCCGGGCGCGCAACCGGTCCGGGGCGTCCGTCCGAAGACCCTGTGATGGACACCTCGATCATGCTGTTCACCCGGGACCTCAGGGTCCGCGACAACCCCGCCCTGGCCGCGGCGTGCCGGGCCCGCCGGGTCGTTCCGCTCTTCGTCTTCGACGACGGGATCCTCGGCGGGAGGTTCGCCCCGCCCAACCGCGTCCGGTTCTTCCTGGAGAGCCTCGCCGACCTGCGGGAATCGCTCCGGGAACTGGGCGGCGACCTGGTGCTGCGGCGCGGCGACCCGGTGGCGGAGGTCGCGCGCCTGGCCAGGGACGCCGGAGCGGACGCGCTGTTCCTGGCCGACGAGCGGTCCGCATACGCGGAGCGGCGCCTCGCCCGCCTCCGCGAACTCGGCCTGGAGGTCTCCGCGTGCCCCGGCATCACGGTCGTCCCGCCCGGGGACCTCACCCCCGCGAGCGGCGATCACTACCGGGTGTTCACGCCGTACTGGCGTGCCTGGGAGGCGGCCCGCACGCGTCCGCTCGCCGACGCGCCCGAGGCGATCGACCTGCCGCCCGGCCTGGATCCCGGCCCGCTGCCCGATCCGGCCGACCTGGCCGCCGGCTCACCGTCGCCCTGCCTGGCGCCCGGCGGTGAGCGGGCGGGGCGCGCCCGCATGGAGGCATGGCTGCGCGAGGACGCCGGTTCCTACGGGCACGTCCACGACGACCTCGCCGCCGACCGCACGTCCCGGCTCAGCCCGTACATCAAGTTCGGCTGCGTCTCGCCGCGGGAACTGGCGCGGGCCGGCCCCGACGGGTTCCGGCGCCAGCTCGCCTGGCGCGACTTCCACCACCAGGTCGCCGCCGCGTTCCCCGCGCTCGCCAGGGACGACTACCGGCCGCGTGAAGGCCGCTGGAACCGGGACGAGGACGCCCTGGCCGCCTGGCGCGACGGCAGGACCGGCGTCCCGATCGTCGACGCGGGCATGCGGCAGCTCGCCCGCGAGGGCTACATGCACAACCGCGCCCGCCTCATCACGGCGTCGTTCCTGACCCGCGACCTCGGCATCGACTGGCGGCAGGGCCTGCGCCACTTCAACGACCTGCTCCTCGACGGCGACATCGCCGACAACGCCGGGAACTGGCAGTGGGTGGCGGGAACCGGCAACAGCACCAGGCCCGACCGCGTCATGGACCCGCTCCGGCAGGCGTCCCGCTTCGACCCGGGCGGCGACTACGTCCGCCGTTACGTGCCGGAGCTCGCCGGCGTCGAGGGCCCCCGCGTCCACCGCCCCTGGAGGCTGGCGGACGACCGGAGGCGCGCTCTGGACTACCCGTCCCCCGTCATCGCCCTGAAGTGATCGTCCGACCGGAGGAGGCTCATGGACACCAGCGGCACGCACGGGCGGCTGTGCCTGGTCACCGGGGCCAGCGGCTACATCGGAGGCCGGCTGGTGCCCGAACTGCTGGACGCCGGCCACAGGGTGCGGTGCATGGCCCGCTCCGCCCGGCGGCTGCGCGACCACCCCTGGGCGGACCGGGTGGAGATCGCGGAGGCCGACGCCACCGATCCCGCCGCGACCCGCCGCGCTTTGGAGGGCGTGGACGTCGCCTACTACCTCATCCACGCCATCGGCGGGCAAGGGGGCTTCGCCGAGAACGACCGCCGCGCGGCCCGCACGTTCGCCGGCGCCGCGCGGGAGGCCGGCGTCGGCCGGCTCGTCTACCTCGGCGGCATGGATCCCGAGGAGGAGCTGTCGCCGCACCTGCGGTCCCGCGCCGAGGTCGGCGAGATCATGCTCGCCTCCGGGGTGCCCGCGGCATGGCTGCGCGCGGCCGTGATCATCGGTTCGGGGTCGGCCTCGTTCGAGATGCTGCGCTACCTGACCGAGCGTTTGCCGGTGATGGTCACTCCGCGGTGGGTGCACACGCACATCCAGCCGATCGCGATCCGGGACGTCCTGCATTACCTGGTGGGGGCCGCGAACCTGCCCGCGGAGGTGAACCGCGGCTTCGACATCGGCGGCCCGGACGTCCTCACCTACACCGACATGATGCGCCGCTACGCCGCCGTGGCAGGGCTCAGGCGCCGGATCATCCTGCCGGTCCCCGTGCTGAGCCCGCGGCTGTCGAGCCTGTGGGTGGGGGCGATCACCCCCGTCCCCGGCGTGCTGGCGCGCCCGCTGGTGGAGTCGCTGCGCAACGAGGTGGTCTGCCGCGAGAACGACATCGCCGAGTACATCCCCTCGCCGCCCGGCGGGCCGGTCGGCTTCGACCGGTCGGTGGCCCTGGCGCTGCGCCGCATCCGGGAGGCCGGCGTCGCCACCCGCTGGTCGTCGGCCGCCACCCCGGGCACCCCAAGCGACCCGCTGCCCACCGACCCGAACTGGGCCGGCGGCAGCCTCTACACCGATGAGCGGACGTGCCTCACGCACGCCCCGCCGGACCGCCTGTGGGAGGTCGTGGAGGGCATCGGCGGCGACCGCGGCTGGTACTCCTTCCCGCTCGCCTGGCGCGTCCGGGGCCTCATCGACCGGCTCATCGGCGGCGTCGGCCTGCGCCGCGGCCGCCGGGACCCGCGGCGGCTGCGCGTCGGCGAGACGGTGGACTTCTGGCGCGTCGAGGAGATCGAGCCGGGCGGACTGCTGCGCCTGCGCGCCGAGATGCGGCTTCCGGGGCTGGCCTGGCTGGAACTGGCCGTCCGCCGCAGCGGCGGGCGCACCGTCCTCGGCCAGCGGGCCCTGTTCCACCCGCGGGGGCTGGCCGGGCACGCCTACTGGTGGGCGTCCCGCCCCTTCCACCACCGCGTGTTCAAGGGCATGTGCCAGGGCATCGTCCGCGCCGCCGAGCAGGGCGCCGCATCGGACGCGGACCGCTCCGCGCCCGCCGGGCAGCGCCGCTAGGCGGAGCGGGAGACGATCGCGACGCCGGCGAAGTGCGGCACCTCCGGCACCGGCCACGGGGACGGGTCGGGACGCCACCGCGAGCACGACACGACGCCGGGCTCCAGCAGGCGCGCCCGGTCGAACAGCTCCGCGATCTGCTCGGGCGACCGGGCCCGGATGGGCGTGCCGCCGCGGTCCATCACCTCGCGCACGGCGCGGCGCATCGCCTCGCCGTCCAGCTCGTCGGTGGTGGCGTCGCAGGTGTGGGAGATGACGAGGTAGCTGCCGTCCGCGAGCTCCTTCAGCAGGTCGGCGACCAGGCGCCTGGCCTCCTCGTCGTCCACCACGTGGTTGAGCACGCCCAGCATCATCAGCGCGACCGGGCGGTCGAAGTCCAGGGTGCGGGCGGCCCCGGCGAGGACCGCCGCCGTGTCGCGGATGTCGGCCTGGATGTAGTCGCAGACCCCCTCCGGAGTGCTGGTCAGCAGGGCGCGGGCGTGGCTGAGCACCAGGGGGTCGTTGTCGACGTACACGATCCGGGATTCCGGCGCGGCGCGCTGCGCGACCTCGTGGGTGTTGTCGACGGTCGGCAGCCCGGTCCCGAGGTCCAGGAACTGCCGGATGCCCTGGGAGGACACGAACCGGACCGCGCGGCCGAGGAACGCCCGGTCGTTCTGCGCCGACTTCGCGATCACCGGCAGGACCCGCAGCACGGCCTCGCCGGCCTCGCGGTCCACCGGGTAGTTGTCCTTGCCGCCGAGCCAGAAGTCCCAGACGCGCGCCGAGTGCGGCACGGTGGTGTCGATCGCCGGCTCCGGTCCGGACTCGCCGGGCATGAACTCCTCGGACATGGCCCCCACCTCCTTGTCTCGATGATTACAGAAGAACCGCGGGTAGCGCGGTCAAACCCGCACGGGAAGCGAGACCAGGCCGCGGACGATCGAGCCGGTGCGGTGGTGGCGGAGATCGGCGGGCGGTACGGCGAGCGCGAGCCCGGGGAAGCGGTCCAGCAGCCCGCCGATGGCGATCCGGCCCTCCAGGCGGGCCAGCGGGGCGCCGAGGCAGAAGTGGATGCCGTGACCGAACGCGACATGGCGCTTGGGGGCGCGGGTGACGTCCAGCCGGTCGGGCGACTCGAACACCGCGGGGTCGCGGTCGGCGGCGCCGAGGGAGACGTGCACCCAGGCGCCCTTGGGGATCGGGGTCCCGGCGATCTCCATGTCCTCCAGGGCGATGCGCTGGCTCCCCCACTCCAGCGGCCCGTCGAACCGGAGCAGCTCCTCGACCGCGGACGGCAGCAGCTCGGGCCGCCTCCGCAGCAGGTCGAGCTGGTCGGGCGCCTGGAGCAGGGCCAGCACGCCGTTGCCGATGAGGTTGACCGTGGTCTCGTGGCCGGCGATGAGCAGCAGCCCGATGCTGTTGATCATCTCGGGCTCGGTGAGGGCGGCGTCCCCGTCGCGCGCCGCGATCAGGGCGCTGACCAGGTCGTCCTCGGGGCGGGACCGCCGCTCGGCGATCACCTCGCGGAGATGGCCGGTGAACGCCCGGGCCGCCTCGCGCCGGCGCGCGCGGGCCTCGTCGGTCAGCGCCGGCACCGTCAGCACGGCCGTCCACTCGCGGAACCGGGCCCGTTCGGACGCCGGCACGCCGAGCATCTCGCAGATGACCTGGATCGGCAGCGGGACCGCGAGATCCTCGATCAGATCCGCCTCGCCGCGCGCCGCGATGCCGTCCAGCAGCTCGCCCGCGATCTCCTCGACGCGCGGGCGCAGCCGCTCGACGCGCCGCGCGGTGAACGCCTTGGCGACCAGCCCGCGCATCCGGGTGTGGTCGGGCGGGTCCATGGCGAGCATCGTCCCGCCGAAGAACATCTCGCCGTTCACGGGAACGGCACTGCGGGCACTGTCCTTGGAAAGGCGCGGGTCGTTCAGGGCCGCGCGGCCATGCTCGTGGTCGACCACCAGGAACGCGGTGGCCCCGGGAGGGAAGTCGATCGGATGGACCGGGCCCGACTCCCTCAACTCGGCGTAGACCGCGTACGGGTCCTCACTGAACGTCCGGCTGAACAGCAGTCGCTGCGGGAGCATCGGACCACCCTACCCACGGCGATGAAAGGATGATCCGTATGGCACAAGTCGTGGTCACCACAGAGCGAACGCTGAACGTCGGCCCGGACCAGATGCTCGCCGCACTCGGCGACTACACCGGCGTCCGATCCCGGATCCTGACCGAGCACTTCAGCGAGTACGAGGTACGCGAGGGCGGTCAGGGCGAGGGCACGGTGGTGCACTGGAAGCTGGCCGCCACGAGCAAGCGGGTGCGCGACTGCCTCTTCACCGTGAGCGCGCCCGGCAAGGATCAGCTGGTCGAGCGCGACGCCAACTCCTCCATGGTCACCACATGGACGGTCTTCCCCTCCGGCGACACCTCCCGCGTCCAGGTCACGACCACCTGGGACGGAGCGGGCGGCATCGGAGGGTTCTTCGAGAGGACCTTCGCCCCCAAGGGCCTGCGGCGCATCTACGACGCGCAACTGGAGAAGCTGGAGGCAGAACTGGGCACCTGACCGGCGCTCGGCCGCCTCACCCGGCCGGAGTGCCGTAGACGCTGACCTCGGTGAGGTGGAAGGTGAGGTTGGCGGTGTTGCCCAGGCCGACCACCCGGATGTAGCGGGCTCTGGCCTCGGTGTTCACGGTGTCGCCCGCGTCGGCGGCCGGACGGGGCCCGTTGCGGCCGCCGATGGTGAACCACCGGGTACCGTCGAGGCTGCCTTCCAGCCGGTAGGTGTAGTAGCGGGTGCCGTCGACGTAGTTGCGGACGTTGACGCGCGACACGTCGTTGACGGCGCCGAGGTCGACCCGCCACCAGTTCTCGCCGTAGGTCATCCGGCCGCCCCAGTACGGCGAGTTGGCGCGGTTGCCGTCGTTGGCGGCCTCCGGCGGCCGTCCGGGCTCGGAGGAGAGCGCCGTCACCGGCTTGCGGAGGCTCTGCAGCGGATCGCCGGACCCGTCGCGCGACGTGTCGGGCGCCGCGGCGATGCCGCCGCCGAAGAGGGCGATCGCCTCCTGGCCGGTGTCGCGGTCGACCGCGCTGGTGAACAGGCCGACGTCCTGCGCTCCGGCCGCGCCCGGGACCGTCCCCGAACCGACCACGGCCCAGTTCTCGCCGTCGGAACTGCACGATCCGGTCATCCGTCCGCCGTCCCTGCGCAGCCGCACGTGGACGGCGCCCGCGGTGAACCCGCCGACCTCGGTGACGTGATCGAGCCGGCCGTCACCGTCGCCGTCGTAGGTGAAGACGCACCCGTGCTCCGGCGTGACGGCGATGGTGGCGTACCCGGCCGAGCCGGTCCTGGCCAGGTCGTCGCTCGCCACCAGCCCGGCCCGGGTCCAAGGGGACGAGCCGTCCAGCCTGGTCACCTTCGTGGACACCGCGGCCCCCGGGGCCAGCCCGCCGTCCTTGTAGACCGTCGCGAACTCGTTGGTGCCGCCCCACATGTCCCTGCCGCCCGCGGCGATGCCGATCGTGTCGCCCGCCCGCGCGAACTCCGCCTCGGTGGACGCGGCGGTCCTGTAGGGCTCATCGAACGTGCTCCCGCCGACCATGAGGAGGGAGTGCGCGCTCGCCTGGCCGGACGCGCCCACATCGGTGCGCCAGGAGGCCGCGGCGCGAAGGTCCGGCAGCGTGCCCGCCTTGGCGCTGGACGGCGCCGTGACGGTCCAGGTCGCGGTTCCCGTCTTCCCCGGGCCGACGTCGCCGCCTCCGGTCGACTGCGGCACGACCTCGTATCCGCGCGGCGCGTCCAGCCGGAAGCGCACCCCGCGGGCCGCGCTGAGCGCCGACTCGTTGGTGAAGGTCGCGGTCACCCGGACGGTGCCGCCCGGTTTGATCCCCTTCCTGTCGGTGGCGAGGGCCAGCGCCCCCGCCGGCTCCTCCGCCACCCGCTCCCCCAGCCGGTGCGCGTCGCCGCGCGGCTCGGCCGCGTAGCGGGTGCCCGCGTGCGCCCACTTCTCGGCGACGGCGCGCCAGTCGATCCGCCGCGGCTCCTCGCCCGTCTTCAGCGACCGTCCCAGCTCGTCGAAGAACATCCGCCATCGCTCGGCGTAGTAGCCCCCGACCAGGCCGTTGAACTCGCGGCGCGCGTAGTCCTGGAGCCCGGGGCTGTCGCTCTCCCACAGCGTGACCAGCGACTTGAGGTTGTAGTCCAGCGTCGCGGCCTCCGTGCGGTTCGCCGCCTGCCGGGCCGCCTCCCGCTGCCACGTGCCGAGGAGGAAATGGGGGTCGGTGCCGAGGACCTCGTCCATGAGGCGGATCTCGTCCATCCACCGGCGGGTGAGCTGGGCGAAGGCGTCGCGGTCGCCGTCCCGGTAGGCGGCGCGGATCTTCGGCAGGAGCAGCCTGCTCCGGTTCGCCAGCACCTGGCGGGAGACGTCGACCAGGTCGTAGCGGTACGCGCCGGAGCGCCGCAGCCGCCGGTCGACCTGGAGCAGCTCGCCCAGGGCCTTCTCGAATACGGCGGGGTCGTACTGGAGGGGCGTGCCGGTGTTGGCGAGGTTCGGCTCATCGTCGAACAGGCCCGTCACGTGCCGGGTGTCCTTGCCCGCCGGCCAGGCGTAGGCCGTCCTGCCGATGATGCGCCAGGCCGCCAGGGCGTGCGGGTCGGCGGCGCCGTAGCGGGCGGTGGCGTACCGGTCGAACCACGCGTCCATGTCGGCCGGCCCGTCCCGCCACGGCATGTCGGCGAAGAACGCCACCGCCGCCGGGTTGTTGTCGATGGCCTCGGGCATCAGCGCGATGCCGTCCATCGCGGTGCCCGGGTTGGCACGCCACGCGTGGAACTTCTCGTTCCAGACGGTGAGGCCCGCGCCGAAGTTCTGGTGGCCGCCGAAGTTCCAGATGGTGCCGAAGGCGTACGGCGTGCCGAGGAAGTCCTTCTCCCGGTCGGTGATGTTCGGCTGCTCGGTGATGCCGTCCACGATGAACATCCGCGAGCGGTCCACCGCCTGGAGCGTCTCCTTGCGGGGGTTGTTCTGCCAGCCGAGGATCACCCAGGTCGCGCCCGGGTGCGCGGCGTCGAGGGCGTCCTGCACGGCCCTGGACGCCTCGGGCACCGGCACGGACCCGGCACGGCCGCCCTCGTGCAGCAGGTCCATCTTGTACATCGTGCTCGGCCCGTACAGCTCGGTCTGCGCCTCGTAGAAGGCGGCCGCGACCTTGCCGAACTCCGGCCCGGTCGGGTCGAGCCAGTCCGGACGCTCCAGACCGTTCCAGGTGCCCTGCGGGACGGTGTTGGCCCCGGGGTTGCGGGTCTCGAAATCGGTCGGGACGGTGCCGTAGTAGCCGGGCAGCACCGGCGTCATGCCCAGCTCGCGCAGCCGGTCGACCATGCGCCGGGCCAGCGCGGCGCGCCGGTCGATCAGCTGCTGGGAGATCGGCCCGTCGGTGCAGCACATGTTCTGCAGCAGCCACCACGCCTGGTGGCCCGGCTGCGGGATCCACGCGCGCATCTCCGCCGCGCTGTAGCCGAACTGCTGGAAGGTCCGCTGGTAGACGGCGTCCTGCCCCTCGTACACCAGCACCTCGTTGATGCCGAGGAGCGCGAGCGCGTCGATGCGGCGCTCCCACTCCTCCCAGCTCAGGTAGGCGCCCGCGTACCCCTCGTTGGTGTCGTTGAGCGCGAACCGGTGGGCGACCGACGCGTCCGCCTCGATCGGCGCGGCGGGAAGCGGCAGCCGCGCGGGCAGGTCGAGCTGCGTCCCGCCGATCGCGACGTCGGCGTGCGCGACCTCGCGCAGGTACCGCCCGAACCCGGTGAGCTGGACGGCCGGCGAGGTACCCGCGATCACCAGCCGCCCGCCCTCGGCGGAGACCCGGAAGCGGTCGCCGCCGGCGCCCTTGCCGATCGTGCGGAGCGTGACCTGGGCGGCCTTGCGCTTGCCGAGGATCCGCTGGAGCGCGCGGGCGGCAGGCCCGCTCCCCTTCTCAGGAGCGGCCACCGGGGCGGCGGGGGGCCTTTCGGCCGCCGCCGGCACGGCCGCGGCGAGCGGCGCCGCCAGCAGCACCGCGATCGCGATGATGACCGGCCGGAAGCGGCCGCCCTGTCCCCGTCGTCCGCCCACCGGCATGCCGGACACCTCCACCGAGGTTCGTTAGGCCCGTTAAGAAGAAGGCGGCCTTCATCATGATCACGCCGAGCCCCCAGGTCAAGGCATGCCGGTGATCTTGTGGAGATTTGTCAGGTCTGGCGTTCGAAGACGGCGGCGAGGCCCTGGCCGCCGCCGATGCACATGGTCTCCAGGCCGTAGCGTGCTTCGCGGCGGTCCATCTCGCGCAGCAGCGTGGCCAGGATCCGCGCCCCGGTGGCGCCGACCGGGTGGCCGAGCGAGATCCCGGAGCCGTTGACGTTGAGCCGGTCGAAGTCGGGCTCGGCGAACTTCCACTCGCGGGTGCAGGCGAGCACCTGGGCGGCGAAGGCCTCGTTCAGCTCGATCAGGTCGATGTCCGCGAGGCGCAGCCCTGCCCGGTGCAGCGCGAGATCGGTTGCGGGCACCGGGCCGATGCCCATCGTGCGGGGCGGCACCCCGGCCACGGCCCACGACACCAGCCGCGCCAGCGGCCGCAGGCCGAGCTCCTCGGCGCGTTCCCGGGTCGTGACCAGGCACGCCGCCGCGCCGTCGTTCTGGCCGCTGGCGTTGCCGGCCGTCACCGTGGCCTCGGCGTCGGTGCCCCCCATGACCGGCCGGAGCGCGGCGAGCCGGTCCAGGGTCGTGTCCGCGCGGGGGTGCTCGTCGCGGTCCACGACGACATCGCCCTTCCTGCAGCGGACGGTCACCGGGACCATCTCGTCGTCGAACCGTCCCGCGTCGGCGGCGGCGACGGCGCGCTGGTGCGACCGGAGGGCCAGCCGGTCCTGCTCCTCGCGCGGGATCGTGTACTCGCGGCGGAGGTTCTCGGCGGTCTCCACCATCCCGCCCGGGACGGGGTGGTTCGCTCCCCCGGCCGTCACCCGCGCGCGGGCGAGCCGGTCGTGGAGCCGCACGTCCGGGCCCTTGGCGCCCCAGCGGACGTCGGTCGCGTAGAACTCGGTCTGGCTCATGCTCTCGACCCCGCCCGCCACGACGACGTCGGCGGCGCCCGTCTGGACCAGCAGGGCGGCGTTGATCACCGCCTGCAGCCCGGATCCGCACCGGCGGTCCACCTGGACGCCCGGCACGCTGACCGGCAGGCCGGCGTCCAGCCCGGCGACACGGCCGATGGCCGGCGCCTCGCCGCTCGGGTTGCAGTTCCCGAGCACCACGTCGTCGACGTCATCGCCCGGCACGCCGGTGCGGTCCAGCAGCGCGCGGATCACCGTGGCGGCCAGCTCGGCCGCCGGGACCGAGCGGAGCGCTCCCCCGAACCGGCCGACCGGGGTCCGCAGCGGCTCGCAGATCACCGTTTCACGCACAATGTTCTCCTTCACGGGCGAGTGGCACGTCGAGGCGGCGGGCGAGGTCGTCCGCGCCGATGCCGAAGGTCTCCACCAGCCGGACCTCCGGCGGGTCGATGTGGAAGACGGCGTGGCGCGTGTAGACGCGGCTCACGCAGGAGCGTCCGGTCAGCGGATAGGTGCAGGTCGGGACGAGTTTCGGGCTGCCGTCCCGGGCGAAGAGGTCCATCATCACATAGACGGATTTCGCGCCGATGGCCAGGTCCATCGCGCCGCCCACGGCCGGGATCGCGTCGGGGGCGCCGGTGTGCCAGTTGGCCAGGCCGCCGTCGGCGGCCACCTGGAAGGCGCCCAGGATGCACACGTCGAGGTGCCCGCCGCGCATCATCGCGAAGGAGTCGGCATGGTGGAAGTACGCGGCGCCGGGCAGCTCGGTGACCGGGATCTTGCCCGCGTTGGTCAGGTCGAGGTCGACGGCGTCGCCGTCGGCCTCGGGCCCCATGCCGAGCATGCCGTTCTCGGTGTGCAGCACGATCCCGGCGCCGGGGTCGAGGAACTTCGCGACCGTCGTCGGGAGGCCGATCCCGAGGTTGACGTAGGCGCCGTCCGGGAGATCGCGGGCGACGAGGGCCGCAAGTTCCGCCCGGTCCAGGGGGCCGCGGTCCAGGTGCTCGGCGGCCGTCATGCCGGCACCTCGGCGGCCCGCCGCGCGACCACGACGCGGTCCACGTGGATCGAAGGGGTCGCGACCGCCTCCGGGTCCAGATCCCCTATGGGGACGACCTCCTCGACCTCGACCACGGTGAGCGCGGCGGCGGTGGCCATGACCGGCCCGAAGTTGCGCGCGGTCTCGCGGTAGACGAGGTTGCCCATCCGGTCCGCCCGGTGGGCGCGGATCAGCGCGACGTCGCCGCGGATGGGGTGTTCGAGGACGTGCTCGCGGCCGTCGATCATCCGGGTCTCCTTCCCCTCCGCCAGGAGGGTGCCGGCGCCGGTCGGCGTGTAGAACGCGCCGATCAGCACGGTGGAGCCGTCGGCCACCCCGCGGACGGCCGCGTCCGGGTCGGCGGCGATGTCCAGCCGGTCGTTCACCGTCGTCCTTCCTCCCGCCGCGTGCTCTACTTGATCGCCATGGCGTTGGGCGGCGAGCCGACGCCGCCGACGACGTTCAGCGGCTTGGCGGTGAGCATGAACTCGTAGGTCCGGTCGGCGCGGCAGTCCTCGGCCAGCGCCTCCAGGTTCCACAGCTCGCCGAGGAAGAGGCCGAGCAGCGCGAGGAGCGGGCGGTGCATCATCCCGTTGTGGACGACGCCGCGCTCGGGCGGAGGCTCGTCCGGGTCGACCAGGCCCGAGTCCGGATCGACCGGATGGGCCTCCACGCCCAGGTCGTCCGAGGCGACCATCGCGAGGCGGTGGTCCCAGAGCCACTCGATCATCTCCTTCGACTGGACGAGCCCGGGGTGCCGGATCTTCTTCTTGAACGCCTGCCGGTCCTCCGCGCCGACCTCGTTCAGCCAGTACGCGGCCCAGCCGACCCGCAGCAGGAGCACGTCGCCCGGCCGGAACTCCACGCCCTGGGCCGCGGCCGTCTCGTCCAGGTCGGCCGGGGTGATCATGTAGTTTCCGGCCAGGTCGAGCGGGGTGCCGCGGCCGGCGAAGTGCCGGGCCACGTCGAGCAGGACGCCCCGCGCGACGATCCCGCGCTCCGCGACCGTCTGGATGCCGAGCGCCGGCGTCTCCTCCCCGATCTCCTCGTCGGGCACGCCCCCGTAGAACCCGTGGCGCGGGTGCCGGATGTGCCGCAGCCCGTCGATCTGGGACGTCGACTGCAGGTAGAACGAGTCCAGCCAGTCGTCCCGGTGGTTGGGGTTGTTGGCGAAGATGTGGTGCGCGGTCGCCGGCCTGGTCCCGGCCGGTGCCGGAACGAAGGTGTTCAGCGGGTAGTCGAGGTTGAACACCTGACCGCGCCGGACGAGCCCGACCGCGTCCTTCACCTGCTGCGGGCCGAGGAAGTTGAGCGTGCCGAGCTGGTCGCCCTCGCCGAAGATCCCCCAGGACGAGCCGGGCGGCGCGTCCTGCCGTTCGAGCAGTTCCTTGTACGTGGGGATGCCGTCCTCTGGACTCATCCGAGCGTGCTCCTCTCCGTCCCCGGTGTCGTTGCGCCGCCCAGCTCGGGCAGCACGGCCGTTCCGACCAGCCGCAGCGTCCGCCTGGCCACCTCCGGCGGCGTCCCGTGCGGCGCGACCCTCAGCTGGACGGACGTGACGCCCGCCGACGCGTACCGCCGGAGGGCCGCCGCGACGTCGGCCGGGGACCCGACCAGCGGGAACTCGGGCGTCACCGGCCCGTCCGGCCCCGACCATGCGCGCCGGGCCGTGTAGTAGTTCAGGACGGACGCGAAATGCCGCTCCGCCGACTCCCGCGCCTGATCGGCGTCCTCCGCCACCAGGCACAGGCGGGTGACCGCCACCTCGCCGCCGGCTCCACCGCGGGCGTCCCAGTACTCGGCGGCCCGCGCCGCCAGGAGCTCGTCGCCGTAGTTGGTGGCGGCGTAGTAGCCGTCGCCGAGGGTCGCGGCCCGGGTCGCCGCCGCGCGGGTGCGCCCGCCGAGGAACATCGGCGGGCCTCCCGGCCGTGCGGGCGGCGGGGCGACCGGCACGGCGCCCGTCCCGCCGGTCCCGGTCGAGGCCGACCAGGTCTCGCGCAGCTCCGCGACGAGGGAGGCGAGCCACTCACCCGGGCTCCGGCCGTCCGTGCCGCCGCCGACCCGCTCCGCCAGGTCGGCGTTGCCGAGCGCGAGGCCGAGGGTGAACCGGCCGCTGCAGAGCTGGTCGAGCAGTGCGGCCTCGTAGGCGAGCCGCCGCGGCTCGTACGCGCGGGCCAGCAGCACCGCCGTGCCGAGCGGCAGGTCCGTGCGCCCGGCGAGATGCCCGAGCACGATCAGCGCGGCCGGCAGGTGGAACGGCTCGGGCCGGACGTGGTAGCTCTCGCCCAGCCAGGCCGACGACAGCCCGCTCGCCTCGGCCGTCTCCAGCAGCCGCGCGGCGAGATCGGCCTGGGGGCGCGTCGCCGCGGCCGACCCCAGGTCGATCGCCACCCCGAGCCTCATGCGCCCTCCATGTCAGGCCGCCTTCTTCGCGGCGGCGCGGATCTCGTCGTAGGAGAACGCGTTGATCTTCGGGATCAGGTCGTTGGTGTAGATGTCGGTGGCCGGGAACTCCTTGTCGATCAGCCCGGCGGTGGTCATGAACTTGACGGTGCCGGTGACGGCGGCCGGGTCCATCCGGCCCCAGGGACCCTTCTCCCCCTCGGCGACGTTCATGCCGTCCAGGCGGACCTTCAGGACCTTGACCTCGTTGGCCAGCCGCTGCTCCTCCGGAACCGAGGTCGCGCCCTTCGTCTCGGGGTGCAGCTTCCAGAGGTCGCCCACCGCGGCCTCCGGATCGGCCTGGGCGAACACCACGCCCTTGGCGAACGCCCTGCCCAGCCGGACGAGAACGTCCTCCTTCTTCTTCAGGTTCTCCTTCTTCACCGCGAAGCCGCCGCCGAACAGGTTCTCGGTGCCGGGCACCGGCAGCGGCTTCAGCTTCACGCCCGCGTTCTCGACGATCTGGTACTGGGTGTCCCAGAGCGCCAGCGCGTCGACCTTGCCGCTCTTGATCGCGTTGAGCTGCTCGGCGCCGGCACCGATCGGGACCAGCTTGACCGACTCCGGATCGAGGCCCTGCATCTTCATCGCCGTGCGGACGAACGTCCCGCCGGAGCTGGCCACGGCGGTGACGCCGACGCGCTTGCCCTTGAGGTCGGCCACGGAGGCGATCGGGGAGTTCTGCGGGATCTTGAGGGTGTAGATCCAGCGCGTCCAGTACTGCGCGAAGTACGTCAGATCGGTGTTCCTGGCCTGCCCGATCCCGACGGGTTCCGGCGTCACCAGCCCGACGTCGATCTGGCCGGCGACCACCTGCTGGGCGGCCTGGGTGCCGGACGGGAACAGCTGCACGTCGACGTCCAGGTTCTCCTGGGCGAAGTAGTCCCTGGCCTCGGAGACGGCGAGGGTGGCGAATCCGGAATTCCAGCTCGGCGTGGCGATGGCGAGCCGGACCCGGTCACGGCCGTCGGCCGATTTCCCGCCGGACGAGCCGCCGCATCCGGCGAGCGCGAGCGCGGCCGCGACCAGCGCCGCGATCGGCGCCAGGCGGGCATATCCGTTGATCTTCACGAGGTCCCCCTAGCTGTGGACTACTCGGATGGGGTGGAGGGTGGCGGGGGAACTGCACACCGTTCAGTGGGCGCGACCGTTCACTTCGCGGCCTTCGCCGCCGTGCGGATCTCGGCGAAGGAGAACTTGTTGATCTCGGGGATGAGGTCGTTGGTGAAGATGTCCGTCGCCGGGAAGGTCTTCTTGATCAGCCCGGCCTGCTGCATGAACGACACCGTGGCGGCGACGTTCTTCTCGTCCATCTCGCCCCAGCGGTCGTGGCCCGGCTCGACGCCCTGGCCGTCCAGGCGGACCTTGAGCACCTTGACCTGCCCGTCCAGAGCGGCGTCCTCGGACATGGACGCCGGCTTGGCCTCGGGATGCAGTTTCCACAGGTCGCGGACCGCGGCGCTCGGATTGGCCTGGGCGAACGCCATGGCCTTGGCCATGGCCCTGCCGAAGCGGACCAGGTCGTCGCGCCGCTTCTTGACGACGTCGTCCTCGACCGCGAAGCCGCCGCCGAACAGGCCCTCGGTCGAGGCGACCGGCAGCGGGGTGAGGTCGACGCCGGCGCTGCGCACGATCTGGTACTGGGTGTCCCAGAGGCCGAGCGCGTCGACCTTGCCGGTCTGAATCGCGTTGATCTGCTCGGATCCGCCGCCGATCGGGATGAACTTGACCGTGCCGGCGTCCAGCCCCTCCATCTTCATGGCGGTCCGGACGAACGTGGTGCCCGAGCTCGCCACGGCGGTGACGCCCACGCGCTTGCCGGGCAGGTCCCGGATGCTGCGGACGCCCGACCCGGCGGGGACCTGGATGTTGGAGATCCACTTGGGGTAGTAGCCGGCGAAGTAGACGAGCCTGGTGCCCTTCTCCCGCCCGATGCCGACCGGTTCGGCGGTCATCAGGCCGATGTCGGTCTGGCCCGCGATGACCTGCTGGGCGACCTGGGTACCGGAGGCGAACGTCGAGATCCGGACGTCCACCTTCTCCGCGGCGAAGTACTTGCGGGCCTCGGCGACGGCCAGCGTGGCGAAGCCGGAATTCCAGGTCGGGGTCGCGATCGCCAGCTTGAGCACGGTCCGGCCGTCGGCCGTGGTCTCCGGCTCGGACGACCCGCACGAGACGGCGGTGGTCGCCGCCAGGACGACCGCGGCAATCCCGGCCAGGGGCTTGAGTCTCATGTCCCGTCCTTCCGTCAGGAGGGGGTGGGGTGGTCGTCGGCGTGCACTGGAGGCTCCTGTTCTCGGCTCGTCCGCGGGTTCACTCGTCCAGGCCCAGCAGGTGGGCGGGGTTGACGCAGGTGATCTGCCGCAGGGCCTCCTCGCCGAGCCCGAGGTCGAGCAGCGCCGAGCCGACCCGGATGAAGGCGTCGACGGGCAGCGGCCGGTTCGCCTGGCCGAGGTCGGAGGCGAGGACGGTGTGCTCGGGCCCGATCGTCTCGATCCAGGTGAGCAGGTTCTTCGGGTCCCACTTGCGGTAGCCCTCGGGGTCGTACATGCCGACCTCGTGCTCGACGTAGGCCCCGCCGCGCACGAGTTCCAGGCACTGCTCGGGCTCCGCGCCGATGACGAAGTTCGGGTGGTTGATGACCATGCGGGTGACCCCGCGCTTCCTGCCCTCCTCGAAGAGCTGGGCGATGGTCTCCGGCGGGAGGTGGCCGCCGCTGAGCATCGTGTCGGTCTCGGCGATGAGGTCGAGGACCTCGTGGACCTCGGGGATCAGGCCGCCGGCGTCGTCGAGGACGTCCACCCGCGCGGACGGGACGTCGACGGTCGCGGTCGGGAACCCGCCCCCCTCGGGATGGCACTCGATGTGCCGTCCGGACGAGAAGGTCGGGAACCAGACGGCCTTCCCGCCCATGCGCAGGCACATCGCCACGGCGAACGGGTTGATGCCGCCGACCTGGCTGTTGAGCGCGATGCCCCCGAACACCTGCGTCGAGCTCCGGGCGAGCCTGTCGCCCATCGCGAGCAGGTCCATCACCGTGTTGTGGTGGTGCGACTTGACCAGGATCGCCCGCATCTCCAGCCGTTCGCCGTCGGCCGCGGCGTCCGCGTGGTCGAAGCGCCTGGGGAACGGGTTCGGCCCCGAATGGCAGTGCAGGTCGATCGCTCCGCGCAACACGGTGGTGATCGCGCTGGGTCCGGGCATCGGCAACCTCCTCGATGTTCGCGATGCACACTAACTGCCCACTTTGTGAACGTCAACGGTCGACCTGCGAATTCGCATCCACCCCCGGCCGCCCGCCACCTCTTCTCATCCGAGGACTGCTGAAGTCTCGGTTTCAGCACGCCCGTCCGCATAGAACGCGAGCGATCCAGCGACAGGAAGGACGACCTCGCCGCACTCTTGCGTGAGGCAGGTCACTTTGCTACTCTCACGGCCGATACATAATGTGAACATCGAGTGCGGATATTGACCGGAGCGCCGGGCGCGTGGCCGAGGGGGAAGTGCATGGCGGAGCAGGGCCAGTCCGACATCCAGGCCGTGAGCCGGATGGCCCAGATACTCGCCCTGTTCGGGCCCGAGTCACTGGAGCTGTCGGTGTCGGAGGCGACCGAGCGGCTGCGGCTCAACCGCACGACGGTGCATCGGTACCTGACGTCGATGACCGCCGCCGGGCTGCTCGACCGCGGCAGCCGGCCGGCGAGCTACATCCCGGGCCGGCTGATCGTCCAGCTCGGCGCGTTCGCCATCGGGCAGCGGCGCATCATCCAGCTCGCCCCCGACTACCTGCGGGAGCTGACCGACCAGACGGGCGTCACGTCCGTGCTGTCGCTGTGGGGGCCGTCCGGCCCGGTGGTGTCGCTCGTCGAGGAGGACGTCGTGCACGGGACGATCGTCACGGTGCGCGTCGGCTCGCAGCTGCCCCTCGTCACCGCGCAGGCCATCGCGTTCCTCGCCTACCTGCCCGACCAGCTCCAGGTCGACCGGCTGCTGGCGTCCCTCCCGGTGGCCCAGCGCGCCGGGCTGATCGACCGGATCGCCACCACCCGCGAGATCGGGCTGAGCATCTATCCGGCCAACCGCCGCGGCATCAGCGTCATCGCGGCGCCGGTGTTCGCCGACTCGGGGGTGTGCGCCACGATCGCGGCGATCGGCACGGACCGGATGCTGCCCTCGGCCCCCGACGCCCGGGCGGCCCTCGCCGTCCGGGAGGCCGCCGTGACCCTGACCAAGGAGATGGGCGGCACGTGGCCCGTCTCCGACAGCGAACCGTGCGACTAGCCCGAGCGATTAGGACGACAGCATGCCCACCCCATCGCACCCGCCGACCGTCACCGACGTCGCCGTCGAACTGCACAACGTCTCCATGCGGTACCGCGCCAAGCGCGGCCGGACCGTCCTGGCGCTGGACGATGTGAGCCTGTCCGTCCCCGAGGGGCAGTTCGTCTCGATCGTCGGCCCGAGCGGCTGCGGCAAGAGCACCCTGCTCAAGATCATCATGGGCCTCACCCGGCAGACCGAGGGCGAGGTGTCCTTCGGGTCCGCCCGCAGCCATGAGAACCTGCTGGGGATGGTCTTCCAGCAGCCGCTGCTGCTGCCGTGGCGCACCGTCGCGAAGAACATGATGATCTCCCACGACGTCGGGCCGAAGCGGCCCCGCGCCGACCTCGACGAGCGCGTGGCCGAGCAGCTGGACATGCTGGGCCTGCGCGACTTCGCCGACCAGTACCCGACCGAGCTGTCCGGCGGGATGCAGCAGCGGGTCGGGATCGGCCGGGCCCTCCTGCACGACCCCCGGATCCTGCTGATGGACGAGCCGTTCGGCGCCCTGGACGCGATGACCCGCGACCAGATGGGCCTCGACCTCCTCGACATCTGGGAGCGGGACCGCAAGACGGTCCTGTTCGTCACCCACAGCATCCCGGAGGCGGTGCTCCTGTCCGACCGGGTCGTCGTCATGACCCCGCGGCCCGGCCGCATCGCCGAGGTCATCGACGTCGACCTGCCCCGGCCCCGGCGCCTGGAGGACATCAACACACCGGAGTTCGGCGACATCGCCTCCCGCATCCGCATCCTGCTCAACTCCGAGCACAGCGCTCACTAGGGGTGATCATGAAACTCGGCAACACGCGGGCGGCCGAACGCGTCCCGTCCGGCACCACGACGGCGGACGACCGCGCGAACCGCGCACCCCTGCGCCGCACGGCGGCCGGGCAGGCGCCCCGGCGCCAGATCCCCGGCTTCGTGCTCAGCTGGGGGCTGTTCCTCATCCTCATCGGCCTCTGGCAGTTCGTCGTCCGGGCCTTCGACGTGTCGATCGTGCTCGTGCCGGCCCCGTCCGACGTCGTGCGCTCGCTCTACGACGGCCTGGAGAGCGGCTTCCTGCTGGAGCACATGTGGGTCACGCTGAAGGAGATCCTGATCGGCTTCGGCCTCGCGATCGGCCTGGCGCTGGTGTCGGCGGCGCTGATCACCCAGTTCCGGATCGTCGACAAGGCGTTCCTGCCGATCCTCGTGCTCATCCAGACCATCCCCAAGGTGGCCATGGCGCCGCTGCTGCTGATGTGGTTCGGCATCGGGATGACGTCCAAGGTCCTGACGATCGCGCTGATCGCCTACTTCCCCCTGCTCGTCAACTCCATCCTGGGGCTGCGCTCGGCCGAGCCCGAGCAGATCGAGATGCTGCGGTCGTTCGGCGCCGGCGAGTTCCAGATCCTGCGGCGGCTGCGGCTGCCGTCGGCGCTGCCGCACATCTTCGCGGGGCTCGACGTCGCGGTGATCCTCTCGGTCACCGGCGCGATCGTCGCCGAGTTCGTCGGCGCCACCGCGGGACTCGGCTACACGATCCAGGCCACCAACTTCAACATGGACGTGGCCAGGACGTTCGCCGTGGTGGTGATGCTGTCGGTCATCGGCATGAGCCTGCACGCGGTCGTCGTCACGGCCAACCGCTGGCTGGTGTTCTGGGCGCCGTCCAGGAAGGAACACGCCCGCGACCTCTGACCTCCCGGACGTGCGGGACGGGACCTCGGAGCAGCCGCGGCCCGTCCCCCGCCGAGGCCCCTGGCCGGGATCGATGCGAGCATTGCTCCGACGGAGCGGCGCGTCGGGCATCGGAGGGGGCAGCGATGCGGGTGATCTCGGAGGAGCGCCTCGGCGCCGTCCTGGCGGATCTGCCGGGACGGCCCCGGGTGGTGGCCGGCGGCAACTTCGCCACCCCGCGGCGCCTCCTGTCGGTCCTGGACGGGGCGCTCCCCGAGTACCGCCTCTTCATGCTGAACGCCCAGGGCGACCTGCCGGACCGCGACGGGGTGGTGCTGGAGACCCCGTTCGTCGGGGCCGGGATGCGCGGCCGGAGCAACCTGCGCTACTTCCCGTCGCGGCTGTCCCTGGTCCCCAATCTCCTGCGCGACTCGCTGCCGCCGGACGTGGTGCTGGTGCAGACGTCCGTCCCCGCGGACGGCACGGTCTCGCTCGGCATCGAGGTGAACATCCTTCCCGCCGCCATCGAGGCCGTGCGGGCCCGCGGCGGGCTCGTGGTCGCCCAGCTGAATCCGCGGATGCCCTACACCTACGGGGACGCCGTCCTCACCACCGACGAGATCGACTACGCGGTGGAGAGCGACGAGCCGCTCGCCGTCCCCGCGGCCCGCCCGCCCGGTGAGGTCGCGACCGAGATCGGACGGCGGGTCGCGCGGCTGGTGCCCGAGCGCGCGACGCTGCAACTCGGCATCGGCGGCATCCCCGACGCCGTGCTGGCCTCCCTCCTGGACCGGCGCGGCCTCGGAGTGTGGTCGGAGATGTTCAGCGACGGCGTCCTGTCCCTGGAGAAGGCAGGGGCACTCGACACCGCGACCCCGATCACCGCGTCGTTCGCCTTCGGCAGCCGCGAGCTCTACGACTGGGCCGACCGGAACGAGCGCGTCCGGATGCTGCGCACTGAGAAGACCAACGACCCCAGCCTGATCGCTCGGCGGCCCCGGCTGGTCTCGGTGAACTCCGCACTCCAGGTCGACCTGTACGCCCAGGCCAACGCCAGCCGGGTCCGCGGCATCATCTACTCGGGCTTCGGCGGCCAGACCGACTTCGTCGTCGGCGCCCTGCACTCCCCCGGCGGGCACGCGATCATCGCGCTCCCGTCCTGGCATCCCCGCGCCGACGTCTCCACCGTCATCCCGAGGCTGGCCGGGCCGGTCACCTCCTTCCAGCACAGCTACATCGTCAGCGAGCAGGGCACCGCCGCCATCTGGGGACGGGACGCCGCGTCCCAGGCCCAGCAGATCGTGGACGAGGTCGCCCACCCGTCCGCCCGCGACGGCCTCCGCGAGGAAGGCCGCCGGCTCGGCTTCCCGCTCCGGTGACCTCGGGCCCGGGCCTGCTCAGCCGCCGCCGGAACCACCGCGGCGCAGGCGGGCGCGCAGCGCCTCGATGACGAGCTCCAGGGTGAACTCGAAGGCGGCGTCCGCGCGCGTGACGCCCGGCGGAGCGCTCCGCACGACGCGTGCGAGCGTCGTCGCCTCCGCGAGGACCTCGGCCGGATAGAGGTCCTCCGGCGAGACGAGGTCCAGGCTCGCCCCGATCGTCACGATGTCGATCATCGCGATCGCGAGCATGACGTCCCGGTCGGCGAACCCCGCGCGGGACAGGACGGTCGCCACGTTCTCCAGCGTGGTGATCGTGTCGTCCAGACCGGCGGGGGACGTCGCGAGCAGCGGGATGACCCACGGATGCCGGGCCATCGAGGCGCGCTGCGCGGAGGCGACGTGCCGGATCACCTCCGCCCAGTCGCCGGCCACGTCGACGCGGACCGCCATCGCCTCGTGCAGCCGCCGCCGGATCAGCTCGACGATCTCGGCACGGCCGCTCACATGGTTGTACAGCGACGACGGGCGGACGCCGAGCCGTCGCGCCAGATCGGGCACGGTGAACCCGCCGGTCTCGCTGGTCATCTCCAGCGCGGCGGCCGCGATGCTCTCCCGCGAGAGCAGCGGCTTGCTCGGGCGCGGCATCTCTGACCCCTTCCGGATCGCTTCCCGATGCGGCCGTCGACGCGGTTAACGAACGTCATTCGTTGAGCACATTGACAGCCGCAAATCCTGATGGCCACCATACCGACGAAACGAATCCCAATTCGTTTGGCGTGCCGGCCGCGATTTCGCGGCACCGGGCGCCCCCGGAAAGGAGTCCAGGTGGACCGATCCCCTTGGTGGCACGGTGCCGCCGTTTACCACGTCTACGTCCGCTCGTTCCAGGACGCCGACGGGGACGGCCACGGGGACCTCCGGGGCCTCATCGGGCGGCTCGACTACCTCCGGTGGCTCGGGGTCGACGCGCTCTGGCTCTCGCCGACCATGCCGTCCCCGAACCGCGACTGGGGCTACGACGTCTCCGACTACCGCGGCGTCCACCCGGAGCTCGGCACGCTGGACGACCTGGACCTTCTCGTCTCCCGGGCGCGGGAGAACGGCATGCGCGTCCTGCTCGACCTCGTCCCGAACCACACCAGCAGCGAGCACCCGTGGTTCGTCGCGGCCCGTTCCGCGCCGGACTCGCCGTACCGCGACTACTACGTGTGGGCGCCGCCCAAGAGCGACGGCTCCCCGCCGAACAACTGGCTCGACGACACCGGCGAACCGGCGTGGACGTGGGACGAGAAAAGCGGCGAGTACTACCTGCACAATTTCCTTCCCGAACAGCCGGACCTCAATTGGTGGAACCCGGCGGTGCACGCCGAATTCGACGCCATCATGGACTTCTGGTTCGACCGCGGGATCGCCGGATTCCGGATCGACGTGGCGAACGGCCTCTACAAGGACGCGCGGCTCCGGGACAATCCGCGGCACGACGGCGCCTACATCTACGGCACCGAAGTCCAGGGCCGGTACGGGCTCCAGCACGTGCACAACTTCAACCAGCCCGAGGTGCACGACGTCTACCGGCACTGGCGCCGCCGCGCGGAGAGCCGGCCGGAGCCGCCGCTGCTCCTCGGCGAGACGTGGGTGGCGCGCGTCGACGAGCTCGCCCCGTATTTCGGGGACGGCGACGAGCTCCAGCTCGGGTTCAATTTCCCCTTCATCTTCGCGCCCTTCGAGGCACCGGCCCTTTCCCGGGTGGTGGCCGAGTCACTGGCCTCATTCCCCCAGGGCACATGTCCGATCTGGGCGGGCTCGAACCACGACCTGCCCCGGCTGGCGACGCGATGGGCGGGAGGGGATCAGCGCAGGACCCGCCTGGCGCACACCCTCATGGCGACACTCCCCGGGACCTACGCCCTCTACTACGGCGACGAACTCGGAATGTCGGACAGCGACATCCCGGCCGCGCTGCACCGCGACCCGCTCACGGCCGGCGGCAAGAACGGGCAGTGGCCGCGCGACAACGCCCGCGCGCCGATGCGCTGGGACCGCACGCCCGGCGCGGGATTCACGACCGGCACCCCCTGGCTGCCCCTGCCGGACGACGAGACCGTCAACGTGGCCGACCAGCGCGCCGATCGGACCTCGACCCTCGCCCTCGTCCGCGCGCTCCTGCACCTGCGGCGCGAGGTCTTCGCCGGCACCGTCGCCGAGTACCGCGAGGCCGAGGTGACCGAGTCCCGCTGGATCTACACCTGCGGCCCGCTGACCGTGGCCGCCTCCTTCTCCGACGAGCCGCAGCGGCTCGACCTCGGCGGCGAACCGCTGCTGTCGAGCGCCACGGTCCGCGAGGACCTGCCCGAGACCGGCTCCTCCTGGGTGCTCCGCCCCTGGGAGGCCGTCGTCCTGGGGTCCGCGTGAAGGCCTGGCGCGGGCCGGCCGCCGCGACGGCCGCGCTCGTCCTCGCCGCCGGCTGCGCCGCGCCCGACAGCGGGCTCGCCGCGGCGCGACGGCACCTGGCCGGCCGCGGGCCGATCACGTTCGTGCAGGCGTCGGACGAGGCCGGGGTCGCGACCAGGCAGGTCATCGAGGCGTGGAACAGGCTCCATCCGGACCAGCGGGTGACGCTCAGGCAGTTCGGCGACGTCGACGAGCTGCACGACAACCTCGTGCACCACTTCAAGGCGGAGGACGCGGACTACGACGTGCTCGGGGCCGACGTCGTCACGATCGCGGAGTACGCGGCGCACCGGTGGCTGCAGCCGTTCAAGGGCGGGTACTCGCTGGACACGTCGCCGTTGCTGGAGCAGACGGTCGCGACCGCGCGCTACCAGGGCACGCTCTACGCCGCACCGTTCATGACGGACGCGGGCCTTCTCTACTACCGCAAGGACCTGGTGCCGCGACCGCCGCGGACCTGGCGGGAACTGCGGGGGTACTGCGAGATCGCCCGCAAGCGGCGCATGGGCTGCTACGCCGGGCAGTTCGCCAAGTACGAGGGACTCACCGTCAACGTGACCGAGGCCGTCGCCGCGGCCGGCGGGAGTTTCGTGAAGTCCGACGGGACCACGCCGTCGGCCGACACCCCGGCGGCCCGCGAAGGGCTGTCCCTTCTCGTCGACGCCTATCGCTCCGGCGACATCCCAGCGGAGGCGATCACCTACCAGGAGGAGGAAGGCCGCCACGCCTTCGAGGCGGGGAAGCTGCTGTTCCTGCGCAACTGGTCCTACGTGTACCCGCTGGCGAACAGCGACGGCGCCTCCGTCGTGAAGGGCAGGTTCGGGGTGACCACGCTCCCCGGCGTCGACGGGCCGGGCCGGACCGCCCTCGGCGGACAGGACAACGCGGTGAACGTCTACTCGAAGCACAAGGCGACCGCGCGGGACTTCGTGATCTATCTGCAGTCCCCGGACGTGCAGCGGAAGCTGCTCGTCGAGCAGGGCCAGCCTCCCGTGGTCAAGAGCCTCTACCACGACAGGTCCCTGCTGGACGATCCCGCGCTCGGCTACCTCGGCGCGCTCGAACGGAGCATCGCCACCGCGACCGAACGGCCGGTCACACCGTTCTATCCCGCCGTGACCCAGGCCATCAGCGACAACGCCTACGCGGCCATCAAGGGCGGCAAGCCCGCCGGCGAGGCCCTCGACGACATCCAGGCGGCGATCCGCGCCGCGACGAGCGAGCAGTGATGCACGGGAGACGGGAACGACCCATGACCCAGCCGTCCGCGACGACCGGGCAGGGCCGCAGCCGGCTCGGCGCGGTCCTGGTCTCACCGGCGCTCATCCTGCTCGCCGCCGTCATCGGCTACCCGGTCGTCAGCGCGCTGATGACCTCGTTCCGCGCCGACCCGACCCTCCAGAACGGCTTCTTCACCACCGGCGGGGAGTTCGCCGGGTTCTCCAACTACCTGCACTGGCTGGCACAGCGCTGCGGCGACACGTCCTGCCCTCCCGGCACGCTCGGTGACCAGTTCTGGACCTCGGTCCTCGTCACCCTGTTCTTCACGGTGGTGACGGTGTCCCTTGAGGTCGTCATCGGCCTGCTCATGGCCATCGTCATGAACCAGGCGTTCGCCGGACGCGGCTTCCTGCGCGCCGTCGTGCTGGTGCCCTGGGCGATCCCGACGGCCGTCACCGCGAAGCTCTGGTTCTTCATGTTCGCCTACGACGGCATCGTCAACCGCGCCCTCGGCACCCACGTCCTGTGGACCGACGGGGCGTGGTCCGCGCGGACCGCCGTGATCATCAGCGACGTGTGGAAGACGACGCCGTTCGTGGCGCTGCTGCTCCTCGCCGGCATGTCGGGCATCCCCGGCGGGCTCTACGAGGCCGCCCGCATCGACGGCGCCTCCCCGTTCCAGTGCTTCGTCCGGATCACCCTGCCGCTGGTGCGGCCGGCGCTGCTGGTCGCCGTCGTCTTCCGCGCCCTGGACGTGCTGCGCATCTACGACCTGCCGGCGATCCTCACCCACGGCGGCGGCGGTGACGGGCACGCGACCACGACGCTGTCGATCCTGACCGTCCGGCAGATCCAGCAGGGGTACGGCGGAGCTTCGGCGATCTCGACGCTGACCTTCGTGCTCATCTTCGGTGTCGCGCTGGCGCTCGTCCGGGCGTTCCGGGTCAACCTCGTCCAGTCCGAACAGCATGGGATGTCCTAGTGATGACGACCGTCGGATACTCGCACGCCACCCGCAAGACACTCCGCCGGCGGACATGGCGGCGGCTGTGGCCGTACGCCGGCGCGGCCGTCATCGTGCTCTGGTGCCTCGGCCCCTTCTACTGGATGGTGGTCACCGCGTTCCGCGACGTCGGCCACACCTTCGACGCCACGCCCTGGCCGGCGCATCCGACGCTGGACAACTTCCGCGCGGCGTTCGACACGAGCGGCGGCGACCATTTCGGGCGGGCACTGCTCAACAGCGTGGTCATCGCCTGCGCGACGACCGCGCTCGCGCTCCTCATCGGCGGCCCGGCGGCGTACGCGCTGGTCCGGCTGCCGATGCGCGGCAAGCCGAAGGTCCTGGCGGCCGTGCTGTGCGCGTCGATGTTCCCCGGCGTCGCCATCCTGACGCCGCTGTTCCGGATGTTCACCGAGATCCGATGGCTCGGGACCTACCAGGCGCTCATCGTCCCCAACATCTCCTTCGCCCTGCCGCTGGCCATCTGGATCCTCACGAGCTTCTTCGCCGCCATGCCCTGGGAGCTGGAGAAGGCGGCGCTGGCGGACGGCGCCACCCCGGCGCAGGCGTTCCGCAAGGTCCTGCTCCCGCTCGCGGCGCCCGGCCTGTTCACCACCGCGATCATCGTCTTCTTCGCCGCCTGGGACGAGTACCTGCTGTCCAGCCTGCTGTCCAACGGCAACCCCGACGTCGCGCCGGTGACGGTGGCGATCGCGAACTTCGCCGGTTCCCAGCCGCACCAGATCCCGTACACCGCCACCATGGCGGCCGGAGCCGTGGTGGCCCTCCCCCTCATCGCCGCCGTCCTGGTGTTCCAGCGGCGCATCGTCACCGGGCTCACGGCGGGCGCGTTCAAGTAGGGCGGCGGCGGATCGGGCCGGCCGGCACTGCGCGATCATGGGGGCGGACGGATCCCGCGTGCGGTCCAGGGGGAGGCTTCCCGGTGAACGGCTCGGCCCTCTCGCTCGTCCTCGTCGCGGCCGTGGTGCACGCGGTCTGGAACTTCTCCGCGAAGCGGGTCGGGCGCGGCGGAGCGGAGTTCGTCTTCCTCTACTACACCGTCTCGGCCCTCGTGTTCGCGCCGCTGGCGGTGGCCTTCCTGATGGCCGAGCCGCAGCGTCCTCACTGGACCTGGCTGCTCGCCGCGCTGGTCACCTCGGCCCTGCACGTGGCGTACGGGGTCGTGCTGCAGCGCGGGTACGCCACCGGTGACCTGTCGGTGGTGTACCCCCTGGCCAGGGGCACCGGGCCGCTGCTGTCCGTGCTGGTCGCAGTCCTTTTCCTCGGCGAGCACCCCGGCCGGCCCGGCCTGGTCGGCGCGCTGCTGGTGATCGCCGGTGTGCTGGTGGTCAGCACCGGCACGCCCGCGGCGGACGACGCCTCACCCGCCCGGCGCCGCGCGGGCGTCTTCTACGGCGTGCTGACCGGGTTCATGATCGCGGGCTACACGCTCTGGGACGCGCACTCCGTCACGACCCTGGCGGTCCCGCCGCTGGTCTACTTCGGCTCCGGGGCGCTCGCGCAGAGCCTGCTCCTCGCGCCGTACGCGCTGCGCAACAGGGCGCGGACCGCCGGGCTGTGGCGGGACCACCGCCGCCAGGTGCTGACCATCGGCCTGCTGTCGCCGGTGGCCTACCTGCTCGTGCTCTTCGCGCTCCAGATCGCGCCGGTCAGCCTGGTCGCGCCCGCACGGGAGCTGAGCATCGTGCTCGGCGGGCTGGCCGCGTGGCGCGTGCTGGGCGAGACCAACGCCGTCCGGCGCCTCGCGGGCTCCCTGGTCGTGCTCGCCGGGATCGCCGCCATCGCGATGGCCTGACCGGAAGGACTGATGCACACCCGGCTCATGTTCGAGGCGGGTGATACCTTCGCGGCATTATGTTCTCCTTCGAGCAACTCCGTGGCTTCGTCGCCGTGGCCGAAGAGCTCCACTTCGGCCGTGCCGCCGAGCGGCTCAACATGACCCAGCCGCCGCTGAGCCGGCAGATCCAGAAGCTGGAGCGGACGATCGGCGTCCAGCTGTTCGAGCGCGACAACCGCAGCGTCGAGCTGACCGCGGCGGGCGCGGCGTTCCTGGCGGAGGCCAGGCGGCTGCTCGCGCTCGCCGACCACGCCCCCGACCTGGCGCGCCGGATCTCGGCCGGGTCGGCCGGCACGGTGCGGATCGGTTTCACGGCGGCGTCGACGTTCGCGGCCCTGCCGGCCGTCCTGCGCCGCATCGACGAGACGCTGCCCGACATCGACGTCGACCTGTACGAGATGGTCACCCGGGAGCAGACCGAGGCGCTGCTCGGGCACGAGCTCGACCTCGGGCTCGCCAGGCCGCCGTTCGACCGGGAGGTCTACGACTCGCGCCCGCTCAGCCGGGAGATGCTCATGATCGCCGCGCCGGCCGGCCACCGGCTGGCCGGGCTCGGCCGCCCCGTCCGCCCGGCCGACCTGGCCGGCGAGCCGCTGATCATGCACGCGCCGGACAAGGCGGCCTATTTCTACGATCTGATCGTCAGCCTCGTCCCGATCATGCGCGAGAACGTGGTGCACAGCGTCAGCCAGGTCCTCACCATGGTCTGGCTTGTCGCCGCGGGCCGGGGGCTCGCGTTCGTGCCCGAGGCCGCCACCCGCCTGGGCGTCGAGGGCGTGACGTACCTCCCGTTCGCCAGGCAGGCCGGCAAGCCGGTGGAACT
Organism: Actinomadura sp. B10D3; assembly: GCF_039871695.1. Taxonomy (NCBI): domain Bacteria; kingdom Bacillati; phylum Actinomycetota; class Actinomycetes; order Streptosporangiales; family Thermomonosporaceae; genus Actinomadura; species Actinomadura sp. B10D3. The sequence goes on along the minus strand of NZ_JBDPLY010000034.1, from coordinate 29,850 downwards.
GCATCTGCTCTGGCTGAAGGAGTCGAAGAACACGGCCCTGTGGCAGGTTCTCGACCGCCTCGACGGGCTCAGCCTGTGACGCCGCGGGCACGGCGCCCGTAGCGTCCTACCCGCCTGAGCCGAGGGGGACCCGCCAGGTGAGCACCGTCCCGCCGCCCGGACGCGGCTCGGTGGTGCACGTGCCGCCCAGCCTCCCGGCCCGCTCGCCGAGGTTGCGGAGCCCGCTGCGGCGGCCTCCCTCGGGGATGCCGATGCCGTTGTCCTCGACGCAGACCGTGACGTCGTCCCCGACGCCGATGTTCACCACGGCCTCGGTCGCCTTGGCGTGCCGGGCCACGTTCGACAGCGCCTCCCGCACCACGGCGAGCAGGTGCTCGGCGACGTCGTCGTCCACCGCCGTGTCCAGCAGGCCGTCCAACCGCACCGAGGGCGCGAACCCCAGATGCTCCGACGCGGCGTCGACCAGGACGTGCACCCGGCTGCGCAGCGACTCGGTGTCGGTCGGCCCCTGCAGCGCGAAGATCGTCGAGCGGATCTGCCGCATGGTGTCGTCCAGGTCGTCCACCGCCCGCTGCACCCGGACCGCCACCTCCCGCTTCTGCGTGATCTTGAGCGCGGCCATCAGCCCCATCGCCGTCGCGAACAGCCGCTGGATCACCGTGTCGTGCAGGTCCTTGGCGATGCGGTCGCGGTCCTCCAGCAGCGCGAGGCGCTCGGTGTCGCGGCGCCGGTCGGCCAGTTCCAGCGCGACGGCCGCCTGCCCGGCGAACGCCTCCAGGAGCCGCTGCGTCCCGTCCGAGAACACCGGCCCGCCCGGCACGCTGGCCACCGAGATGATGCCGCGCGCCGCCGAGCCGAGGCCCAGCGGGACGATCAGCAGCGGACCGATCGGCACCTGCGTCGGCACGTTCGCCTCGCGCGCCGCCTCGCCGCCGTCGGCCAGCCGCAGCGCCGCCCCGCCGGCGAAGACCGGCCCGGCCACCGAGTGGTCCAGCGGCACCCGCAGCCCTCGCAGCCGCTCGGCGCCCTCCCCTTCGGCGGCCTCGACCGTGAAGTCCGTGCCGCTCTCCCCGATCAGCGCCACGGTCGCGAGGTCCGCACCGGCGATCTCCCTGGCGCGCCGTGCCAGCAGGGAGGTCACCTCGCGCGGGTCGGTGCCCGACAGCAGCGCCGTGGAGATCTCCCCCGACGCCTCCAGCCAGCGCTCGCGCCGCCGCGTCTCCTCGTACAGCCGGGCGTTCTCGATCGCGACGCCCGCGGCGGTGGCCAGCGCCGTCACCACGACCTCGTCCTCGTCCTCGAACCGGCCGCCGCCCACCTTCTCGGTCAGGTAGAGATTGCCGAACACCTCGTCGCGCACCCGGATCGGGACCCCGAGGAACGTGCGCATCGGCGGATGATGCGGCGGGAAGCCGCTGGAGGCGGGATGCTCGCCCAGGTTCGGCAGGCGGATCGGGTGCGGCTCGCGGATCAGCAGCCCCAGGATCCCGTGGCCGTGCGGCCAGTGCCCGATGGCGTCGATCTCCTCGTCGCTCACCCCGACCGTGACGAACTGGACCAGCCGCTCCCCCTCCTCGCCGATCACGCCGAGGGCGCCGTACCGGGCGTCCACCAAGGTCGTCGCGGCCTCGGTGATGCGGCGGAGCACCGACTCCAGGTCGAGCTCGCCGCCGATCGAGACCACGGCCTCCAGCAGCGCGTGCACGCGGTCCCGCGTCGAGCGGGCGGCCTCCAAGCGCGCCTGCAGCTCCGCCAGCAGATCGTCCAGCTGCAGCTGCGGGAGGATCAGCCGCGCCCGGTCCGGACCGGTACCTGACTCCTCAGCCACACCGCCAGTATCGCGCAGCATCCGGCGAGTGGGCAGGTCGGGGCTCGTGATTTCCGGGACCTTGGTCCCTAACGGTCCCCGCCGTGCCCGCGCCACCCTGGAGCCATGCAGCGCGACCAGAGCGGCCTGGAGATGCTGGACGAGGACGAGTGCCGCGCCCTTCTGGCAGGCGCCGGGATCGGCCGGATCGTCTTCACCCACCAGGCGCTGCCCGCCGTCCAGCCCGTCAACTTCCTCCTCGACGGCGACCACATCGTGATCAAGACGTCGCGGACGTCGAGGCTGGCCACCGCCGCCGCGAACACCGTCGTCGCGTTCGAGATCGACGAGTTCGACGTCGCGGCCCGGACGGGCTGGTCCGTGGTCGTCGTCGGCCGCGCCCGGCGCGTCACCGACCCGCGGGAGACCGCCGCGCTGGCGGCCCTTCCGCTGCAGAGCTGGGCCCCCGGGGAGCGTGACGCCTTCATCCTCGTCCAGTGCGAGTTCGTGACCGGCCGGCGGATCGCCGAGCAGGTCGTCACGCGCTGAGCGCTCCGTTCCCCCGGGCCGTCCCGGAGAGCTCCATCAGCCGCGCCTGGGTGGCCTCGAGGCGGTCCACGACGAGCCCGGCGAAGCGGCGGGTCAGCTCGTAGCCCATGGACGGGTCGACCGCGCCGAGCGTCCGGACCAGGCGGCCGTCGAACTCGATCGCCCGGACCGGCGTGCCGGCGACGCCTCCGAACCGCCACCGGTGCGGCCCGAACAGCCAGGACCAGCCCAGCACCGATCCCGGGCCGAAGGTCTCCACGATGACGGGGCCGCGGCCGGGCATGTGCAGGTCGACGGCCACGGTCCCCTCCTGGATGAGCCAGAACCGCTCGGCGGGCTCGGACTCGCGGAAGATCCGCCGTCCCGCCGGTATCTCGGTGAAGCGGGCCGCCTTCGCGAGCCTCTCCAGGCCGGCCGCGCGCATACCGCTCAGGAACGGTTCACGGGCGAGATCCGCTCCGGTCACGATGCCCACCTGCCTCACCCCCTTCGTTCTCATCCGCTGAATTCCTCTCCATCCCACCCTCCGGCGGAGCCGGTCCACAGGGCCGAAGGGCCTTCATGGCCGGGACCTCCGCCGCGCCCCTGATCACCTGGCCCCGTGACCACGGGCAAGGACGCCCACCGAGGTGGGCGTCCTCCGCGGTCTTCGCCGGCTACTTGAGGACGGGGAGGCGCTTCGCCAGGCGGGTGTTGCTCCACCAGCGGCCCAGGCCCAGCGTGTCACCGGCGCTGACCAGGGCCAGCCCGACCAGGACGATCGCGTAGATCAGGTGGTCGTCCATGAACACGTTGTTCTCCGGGGGCAGCACCGCCGTCCACATCATCACCAGCATCCCCGCACCGGCCGCGGCCGCGATCCGCATCCCGATGCCCAGGATCAGCGCGGCGCCGATCCCGGCCAGACCGATCATGAACAGCCAGTCCGCCCAGGCGGCCCCGGCGATGTCGTGGTAGAACCCGGCGAACGGGCCCGCCGGCGAGTTCTTCAGGAACCCCTCGGTGGGGCTGCCGCCCTCGATCCACGCCCTGGCGGCGGGGGTCTCGTGGCCGAGCCCGAACGTCTTGTCCAGGAACGCCCACAGGAACACCCAGCCGAGCGACAGCCGGGCCAGCGCCCACACGTAGCGAGCGGCGGGCGACTCGGTCAGCGGCCTGGGGACCACCACCCGCACCAGGGTCCCCCTCCGCACGTGCGTCTTGTGCTCGGAGAGTGCCATCGCCACTCACCTTCCATCGCATCGATGATCTCTTCACCCCTTACTCAACGCCACCGCGCGGCCCGGCCCCAGATCCGTTCGGTCCACGATCATCGGGACGGAGGTCCCCCCGTCACGGCGCCTTCTGGGGGCCTTCCGGCCCAGGAGAAAGGACTTTCGGCTCTGCAACGCCCCATTCCGGGGCTTCTAGCGTCGTTTGCGGCGGCAATGGAAGGAACGGCGCATGAAACCGATCACGATGCGCGCACGTGCGGACCGCTGGCGCCGCAGGTTCGGCTTCGACGACAACGACTTGCGCCGGCACGTGGACCGCCTCCAGTGGAAGGTGGGCCTCTTCCTCCTCGTGCTCTTCCTCGGCGTCTCTCCGCCTCTCTGTGCCCACGTCGTCCAGGCCGTCCACGAGTCGGGCACGCGCACCGAGAAGGAGGCGGCCGCCACGCGGCACCGGGTCAGCGCGACCGTCGTGAAGGTCGAGGAGCTGCGGAACCGGCACCGGGTGACCGTCGCCTGGACCGAGCCGGACGGGACGCGGCGGACCGGCGGTTACACCGCCTGGGGCGCGCCCGCCGCGGGCGACCGGCTCACGGTCTGGGTCGGCCCAGGCGCCGTCTCGACCTCGCCTCCCCCGGGGCGCGGGTGGACGATCACCCGCACCGTGACGGCGGGCGCGGGAACGCTGCTCGCGGCCGGCCTGCCGCCGCTGGGCGTCTACCTGCTGGTCCGGCGGCGGTGCGACCGGCTCCGCTACCGGCTCTGGGACGCCGCGTGGACCCGCTTCGACAACCACCACATCGGCCCGTGACCTGGCGATCCGGGCGCCGTGCCCCTTTCGGGACGTTGGTCCCGCGATCTTCGGACGTCCGGTCCCGGGACGCGGCGGGGCTTCGCGGGTACCGTCCAGGGCATCATCTGCGAACAGAGGACGTGCGATGACGAGCGGTAAGGAAGAAGGCGCCACGGCGATCCGGGTGTTCCTCCTCGACGACCACGAGGTGGTCCGGCGGGGGGTGGCCGCGCTGCTGTCCGCCGAGGGCGGCATCGAGGTCGTCGGCGAGGCCGGCACCGCCGCAGACGCGCTGGCGCGCATCCCCGCCGCCAGGCCGGACGTGGCGGTCCTGGACGTCCGTCTCCCCGACGGGGACGGCGTCGCCGTCTGCCGCGAGATCCGCTCCCGGCTGCCCGAGCTGGCCTGCCTGATGCTGACCTCGTTCGACGACGAGGACGCCCTGTTCGAAGCCGTGATGGCGGGGGCCGCCGGCTACGTCCTCAAGCAGATCCACGGCTCGGACCTGGTCGGCGCCGTCCGCACCGTCGCCACCGGCCAGTCCCTGCTCGACCCCCGCAGCACCGCCCGCATGCTCGAACGCCTCCGCAGCCGCCAGGAGAAGAAGGACCCTCTCCAGGGCCTCACCGACCAGGAACGCCACATCCTCGAACTCATCGGCGAGGGTCTGACCAACCGGCAGATCGGCGAACGCCTCTTCCTCGCCGAGAAGACGGTCAAGAACTACATCTCCAGCCTCTTCGCCAAACTCGGCATGAGCCGCCGCACCCAGGCCGCCGCCCTCGCGGCCCAACTCAAGGCCGACTCCGCCGCCCCCGGGAAGCGGCGCGATTGACGCGCTCCCCGGCCTGAAGGCCGGGGATTCAGCCCGTGCCGCGTGTGCGGCACGTCTGTGGCTTCCTGTTTCACCGGGTCCTGCCTTCCGCTAGGCGGTAGGGCTTACGGTCCCTCCGCAGGCGTTTAGCCTGTCCGCCCGTCCGGCGGCCAGGATGTTCTTCGCGGCGTTGACGTCCCGGTCGTGGACCGCGCCGCACGCACACGCCCACTCGCGGACGTCCAGCGGCATCGCTTCGGCGACCGTTCCGCATGCTCCGCAGAGCTTCGAGGACGGGAACCAGCGGTCCACCTTCGCGAAGGTGCGCCCGTACCGTTCGGCCTTGTACTCCAGCATCGCCAGGAACTGGGACCAGCCCGCCTCGTGCACCGACTTGGCCAGCTTCGTGCGGGCGAGACCGGACACGCACAGGTCTTCCACGTAGACCGCTTGGTTGTCGCGGACCAGTTGTGTGGAGAGCTTGTGGTGGTGGTCCCGCCGCGCATCGGCGACGCGGGCATGCATCCGTGCCACGCGGGCGACCGCCTTGCGGCGGTTCGCTGAGCCCTTCTGCTTGCGGGACAGCGCCTGCTGCGCCTTCCGCAACCGGCGTTCGGCCCGGCGCAGGAACTTCGGGCTGGTGATCTTCCGGCCGTCCGAGGTCACCGCGAAGTGCGTCAGGCCCAGGTCGATCCCGATCTCCGCCGCCACCACCGGCAACGGCTCGTCCGCCGTGTCGACCACAAACGATGCGAAGTAGCGGCCCGCCGCGTCCTTGACCACCGTGACCGACGAAGGGACGGACGGCAGGTCCCGCGACCACCGCACCCGCACGTCCCCGATCTTCGGCAGGCGCAGCTTCCCGCCCGCCGTGACCGTGAAGCGGGCGTTGCGGGTGAACCGGATCGCCTGCCGCCGGTCCTTGCGGGACCGGAACCGGGGCAGGGAGACCTTCCGGCCCTTCCGCTTCCCCGAGACCGACGCGAAGAAGTTGCGGTACGCGGTGTTCAGATCGGCCAGGGCCTGCTGGAGCACGACGGCCGAGACCTCGCCCAGCCACGCCCGCCCGCTGATCTTCTTCGCCTCGGTGATGACCTGCTTGGACAGGTCCCCGTCCGATAGGTAGGGCAGCCCGGCCGCATGCGCCTGCTCCCGGGCGCGGAGGGCGTCGTTGAACACCACCCGCGCGCACCCGAACGCCCGCGCCAGCGACTGCTGCTGGCCGGGGGTCGGGTAGAGCCGGAACTGGTACCTGAGCTGCACCCCTCGATCCTACTATTGGCCTATGGCTGATCATGGCGACATCAGGACCGGTAGGCACTGCGTTTTCGTACTCCACGCACATTTGGTTTTCGTGACCAAGTTCCGGCATGAGGTCTTCACCGGCCCGCACCTGAAACGCCTGGAGGAGATCATGCGGGCGGTGTGCGGTGACTTCGAGGTCGAACTCGCCGAGTTCAACGGCGAGCCCGACCATGTGCACCTGCTGGTGCACTTCCCGCCCAAGGTCGCTCTGTCCAAGCTGGTCAACAGCCTCAAAGGGGTGTCGTCCCGCCGAATGCGGCAGGAGTTCCCCGAGCTGGCCCGCCACTACTGGCGGGCGAACAAGCTGTGGTCGGGCTCCTACTTCGCCGGGAGCGTGGGCGGCGCACCGCTCAGCGTCCTGCGCAAGTACATCGAGCAGCAGAACCGCCCGGCCTGAGCCGGGTAGACGCCCGATCGCCCTGGGGGCGATCCGGCTTTCCCTGCCCTGCCCCGCAGGACGGTCCACTTCACCCCCGGCCTGCAGGCCGGAGCACTGCGGACAAACCTGGTAGCACTGCTCCGGTCCGCCGGCGTCCGGGTCAGATCCAGCCCATGTTGGAGGGCTGAGGGAATCCCCGGTACCAGATGCCGTAGGCGACGAGCATGACGACGGCGGGCGCGAAGGCGGGGATCAGGACCCGGCCGAGACCGAAGCGGGTTCGCCAGCCGTACACGGTGAAGGCGGCGGCCACGGCGATGCCCATGAAGGCCGTGGTGCCTTCGATGGAGTTGGTGGTCCAGGTGATGGCGACGCCGAGGCTGAGCGGGAGATGGAGCCAGGTACGCGGCGCGGGCGTCCGGGCGAACGCGACGGCGAGAGCGGCGAAGACGAGCGTGGTCCCGGCGTACCAGAGGTAATGGCCGACGGTTTCGTCCCAGAGGTGAGCGGTGGGCCCCGGTTGGAAGTTGTAGACCGAGTTGGCGGCGAGATGGATCCCGTGGCCCTCGGTATAGGTAATGGCGCCGACGAGGTAGAGGACCCAGACGCGGGGGCGCGTTCGGGACGCGTGGAGCGCGGCCGCAGCGGTGAGCAGGACGGCATACGGCGTGAGGATGTCGATCCAGTCGGCCCAGCTGGTGTGGCCGACGTCGCCGAGCGGGGCGAGGGCGAACCCGAGATGGTGGGTGACGATATAGAGGGCGACGGTGGCGGCGAGCCATCGCCGTGCGTGCGGGCGGCCGGGAAGGATGGTCACCCCAGCAACGTAGACGTCCCGCCCGCGACCGTCACCGCAGCGCGCGACGGGCGCGGGCGGCGGTGACGGTCGGCGGCGGCGAGCCGGTCAGGAGGCCGACATGCGCGTGAGCGTGCGACGGCTCTTCCGGTGGGGGTGCTCCTCGACCGCCCGCTCGGGGACGCCCTTCGGCGGGACGCGCACCTCGATGCGGCCGTCCTGGACGCGCGTCTCGTAGCAGGGCTGCGGGGCGCTGGCCGGGCCGCGCACGATGCCGCCGTCGGAGAACCGGAACGTGCTGCCGTGCCACGGACACACCACGCAGCCTTCCTCGAACGTGCCCTCGTCCAGCGGGCCACCCATGTGGCTGCAGGTCGCGGCCAGGGCGTACACCTCCCCGGACCTCCGGTGGAGCAGCACCTGCACGCCGCCCACGTCCACCGTCTGGTGCTCGCCCTCGGGCAGCTCGGCCTCCGCCAGCGTCGGCGTCCACTCCTCAGGCCCGTGCAGCCATGCGGTGCGGTTGACGTTGACGCCCCTGACGAACGACAGGTAGCCGCCGAGGTAGGCGCTCGCCGCCAGGACGCCGAATCCCACGAACCCCAGCACCTTGCCCTGCCGGCGCTTCCCGCGGGCACGCGCGACCGCCGATGCCACGTACAGGCCCAGCGCCGCGGAGTTCGACGCGGCGTGGACCAGCCCCACGCGCCGTTCCGGCCCGATGGTGTCGGACCAGTCGTTCAGCCCGGTGAGCGCGGTGGGCAGGGCGGCGACCACGCCGGTCCGAACCAGCAGGTCGGCCGCCGGCTCGGATCTGCGTCCCCCTGCGATGTCCAGCAGCGCGGCCATGCTCCACGCGCCGATCGGCACATCGGTGAGGGTCGGGTGCAGCGGGTGCCCGAGGTTGGTCCCGCTGAGCAGGTTGCGGACGATGCGCGGCCGTACCGCCCGCTGCACCGCCTTGCTGACCGGCTTGGCGGCCCCGTCGAGCGCCTCCGCCCTCTCCAGCCGGCGCATCATCTTCTGCGGCATGCTCATCTTGGCCTCCCCCAAGGCACGACATCACTAATCCCGCTCCTATCCCCCGCGCACCTCCGAAAACCCCCACCCCCTCAACCCGCCTTGTGGAGCGCTCTCAGGTGAGCAGTTCCAGCAGGTGGTCCAGCGTTTCCTCGGGCGCCTCCTCCGGCAGGAAGTGGCCGCCCTGGACGGGGCCGCCACGCACGTCGGCGGCCCAGACCCTCCAGACGTCGAGCGGCTCGTACCACTGCCCGACCGGGCCGGTGGCGCTCCACAGCACCAACGTCGGGCACTCGATGCGCCGGCGCCCGCGGTCGGCCCGGTCGTCGGCCACGTCCAGCGTGGCGGCGGCGCGGTACTGCTCGCATATGGCGTGGACGGCCTCCGGATCGGCGAACGTCGCCCGGTAGGCGTCGCGCACGCGGTCGGGGAACACGCCGGGCACCTGGGACCAGGTGTCGAGCATGTGGTCCACCAGCACCCGCGGCGCCGCCGCGATCAGCTCCTCCGGCACCGGGCTCGGCGCCGCCAGGAACGACCAGACCCAGTACCCGAGGCTGAAGTCGGCGTCGGCGCGGGCGTAGGCGTCGCCGGTGGGCACGACGTCCAGTACCGCCAGGTGGCCGACCGCGGCCGGGTGGTCCAGTGCCATCCGGTAGGCGCATCGGGCGCCCCGGTCGTGGCCGACCACCGCGAAGCGGTCGAATCCGAGCGCCGCCATGACCTCGACCTGGTCGGCGGCGAGCGCCCGCATCCGGTAGGGCCCGTGGTCCGGCGCGCTGGGCGGCCGGCCGCTCGCGCCGTACCCCCGCAGGTCGGTCGCGACCACGGTGAACCGTTCGGCCAGCGCCGGCGCGATGCGGTGCCACATCAGGTGCGTCTCGGGGATTCCGTGAAGCAGCAGTACCGGTGGCCCCGCCCCACCCCGAACACCATGGATGGTCGTCTGCGACGTGGAAATGTCGAATTCCTCGAAGCCCTCGAACACCACGGCAACGCTACTCCCGTGGGCCCCGGCTACTGTGCGCATGTGACGGAACTCGAAGGCTGGTTCGCGCCGTACCGCAAGGACGTCCGTCTACCTCCAGCTAGCGGAAGCGGAAGGCGCGCCACCGTACGAGGAGAGGCTCCGCGCCCTCCGCGAAAACCGCCTACGAGCACCAGATCCGAGTCGCCTACCCGCCCGGATCCGACACGCAGGTACGCACCGCCCTGCTCGTCGCGGTCGAAGCCATGGCCTGCCGCGTCAAAAGCACTGGCCCGAACTGGACTGAACAGCTTCGCAGACCGGCACCACTCGGGCCCGGAGCGGTCAGTTCTGGCGGGTCGGGCGGATGGTCAGGTCTCCGATCTCGACGTCTTCGGGCTGGTCGATCGCGAAGGCGATCGCGCGGGCCACCGCCTCGGGGGCGATGCCCAGGGCGGCCATGTTCTGCCTGGCCTGCTCGCGCACGGCCGGGTCGTCGACGGCGTTGTCGACGAGTTCGGTGCGGACGTAGCCCGGGGAGATCGACGTCGTCCGCAGAACCCCGTCGGTGCTCTCCTGCCGCAGGCCCTCCAGGAGGGTGCGTACCGCGTTCTTCGTCCCGGCGTACACCGCCTGTGTGGGGACGATCTTCAGGCCTGACGTCGACACGACGGTGACGAGGTGGCCGCTGCCCTGCTCGCGGAACACCGGCAGGGCGGCTGCGATCCCATGCAGGATCCCCTTGAGGTTCACATCGACCATGGCCGACCAGCCCTCGACGTCCAGGTCGGCGAGCGGGCCGATCCGGCTGACCCCGGCGTTGCCCACCAGGACGTCCAGGCGGCCGAAGCGTTCGAGGGCGGTGTTCACCAGAGTCCGGAGGTCTTCGGGCCGGGTGACGTCCACGCGCAGGGCAGCGGTCTCGCCGCCGGCGGCCTCGATCTCGGCGGCCAGGCGGTCCAGCCGGTCGGTGCGGCGGGCGCCGAGGACGACGGCCGCGCCGAGTGAGGACAGGTGGCGGGCCGTCGCCTCGCCGATTCCGCTGCTGGCGCCGGTGACGGCGACGACCTTGCCGTGGATGGTCACGGGATCCCCCAACTAGAGTGGACACATGTCCGGTTATATCGAGGACAGTAGCGGACACGTGTCCGCTTCCGTCAAGAGCGGTGGGGCGCGGCGCGCGGACGCGCAGCGCAACCGCGAGCGGATCCTGCGAGCGGCGCGCGAGCTCGTGCGCGAGCCGGGAGAGCTGAGGCTCAACGCGGTCGCGAAGGCCTGCGGCATCGGGCAGGGCACGCTGTACCGGCACTTCCCGGCGCGTGAGGACCTCCTCGCCGAGGTCTACCGCCGCGAGGTGGACGAGCTGGTCGCCGCGGCCCCGCGACTGCGGGCGACCCACCCGCCGCTCGACGCCCTGGCGGCGTGGTTCGACCGGGTGGCAGCCTACGCCCGCGTGAAGCGCGACGTCTTCGCCGCCGTCGAGGCGGCGACCGGGCATGACCTCGCCGCCCACAGCCTCGGCCCGATCGGCGAGGCCGTGGAGCTCCTGCTGGCCGCGGGCCGCTCGGCCGGCAGCGTCCGCCCCGATGCCGAGGCACGCGACGTCATCGTGCTCATCAGCTGGTTGTCACGGCTCGACGACGCCGAATTCGACGCGCGGGGCTCCCGGTTGCTGTCGATACTCGTCGACGGACTCCGTGCGCAGCACCCATCCGCTGCGGGCGAGGCCGATTCTCGCGAGGGACGATGATGGAACGGCCGGGCCGCCGGACACTCGCGCACCACATCGCCGCCGACGTCGACCGGGCGTCGCCGCTCTTCGCGCGGATACTGCTCGTCCGCGCGATCTGGAACCTCCGCCACCGTCGCGGCGACCATTCTCTCTGGGTGGCCAAGGATGTGGCCTCCGACTGCCCGGAAGCGCTCAGGACAGTGGGATGGACCGCACGGGAATCGACCCGCGTTCTCGTCCCCGGGCATGATGCCGACCATGATCTGACCACCGCGGTCACCGGCGCCGATCGGCTGAGTTCGGCCGTCCGGCGTGAAGGCGACGCGTACGCGAGATACCAGCTGGCCACCGATCCCGACATCTCCATCGACAAGAAGCGTGCCGGTGAGCTGGGCGACGAGTGGCAGGACCAGAGGGGCCACGTCCGCGATGCCCTGCATGAACTGCCCAGCGACCTGGGCAGCGGCAGGACCGGATCATTGCTCCTCGACCGCGCCCTCGACCGCGTCTTCAAGCGCGGTCTGTACTACCAGACCCGCCACTACCTGTTCAGCCGCGAGCCGGAGCGCGCATGGCGCGGCCGGGTCGCCGGCGTTCTGCAGGACGCCGCACGCGTCCGCGGTGGCCCGGCGCCCGCCGGCGACCTGGCCGACAGCGTCCGTGAGGGGCGCCGGGCCTTCGACGGCGCCGCACCGGACACGTGGGCGCGGCATGCCGCCGTCCGTCTCGAAGAGGTCGCGATGCCGGTGATCGACGGGCGGGAACCGCTCACGGCCGGCAAGGTCACGGCGATCCGGTTGGCGGCGCTGTGCCTGTCCTGCGAAGTGGACGGCGCCCGAACCCGCGCTGCCGACCCCTTCCGCGGCATCATCACCGGGATCACCCTGATGGAGCGGGCCGCCGTCGGCCAGGGCCATGGAGGACCGCCATGATCAACTCTCTGTGCGCGGACGGGTCCCCTGGACGAAGGTGACCCGGCCGAACCTGTGGTCGGCGTGCGCGACCTCCCGGGCGTCCTCGAATCCGGCCTCGGTGAGCAGCGTGACGATGCCGTCGGCCTGGTTGCGGGCCACGGCCGGGCTGTCCGCGACCCTGGCGCGAAGGGGCCGGGGCAGGTGCCGGAGGGCATGGACCGGCCCGTGGCCGTGGGGGGCGTGACCGGAGTCGGACGCGGGGCCGCCGAAGTCGACGATGGTGACCTTGCCGCTCGGGCGGAGGGTGCGCATCGATTCGCGTGCGAACGCCTTGCGGTCGTCGTCATCGAGGTGGTGCAGGGCCAGCGAGGAGACCACGTGGTCGAGCGACGCGTCCTCCGCGGGAAATCGGTCGGCGTATCCCTGCACCAGCGTGAGGGGGACGCCGCGGCGGCGCGCCTTCCGGGCCGCCCTGCGCAGGGCCTGCCGGTCGGGGTCCAGGCCGGTGACCCGCGCGTCCGGCCGGGCGGCGAGGATGGCGAGCGACAGGTTGCCGGTCCCGCAGCCGATGTCGGCCACCGCCTGGCCGGGCTCGATGCCGGCGAGCCCGACCGCTCGCTCGTGGAGTGCGCGAACGCCGCCCAGCCGGGTGAAGGCGTCATAGAACGGCAGAAGCCAGGTCTTGCCCGCGCCCGGTAGGAAGGTCCTGTCCCGCTCCTGCGGGGTGCGCTGGTCCAGGATGCGTACCTGAGTGGAAGCTCCCATGAGTGCTCTTTTCGCCGTTGCCGGTGGCGGGTCCGCCACGCGGCGAACCCGTGGTCATCACCTCTCCAGTCTTGGACATTCCACGGTCGCCCAGCAGCACATAACGTGGACGCCATGGGACATCCTTTAGGCGATGGGACGCCGTTGTACCGCTACCGGCAGCGTCCCGGACTGCCTGCCGTGTCGGTGATGCGCTTCACCGCCGAACCCGCCCACGCCGACCTGCCGCCCGGCCACCGGCACGCCCATGACTTCCTCGTCCTGGTGTACGTCGAGGAGGGTGCGGGCTCGGTCACCGTCGACGGCGCCGAGCGGCCGCTGAGCGCCGGCCAGGTCCACGCCGTGGCACCCGGGCAGGTCATCGGCATCACGACCGTGGCCGACCTCTCCCGCGGCAGCGCCTGGGCGGTCGCGTTCACGGCGGACGCCGTCCCCGCCCTGGCCTCGGTCTCCCCGCTGACCTGGCCCCATCACCCCCTCCTCGCCCTGTTCGCTCCCGGCGCCGGGCACGCCCGCGTCCCCGAAGCCGACCGCGCGGCCTGGTCGGCGTGGCTGGCCGACCTCGCCGGGGAACTGGCCGACCCGGGGCGCCTCGGGGCCCGCGAGGCCATCGCCGCCGGGCTCACCCGGATCCTGGTCGCCGCCGCCCGGCTGGCACCCGCCGCTCCCGGCTCCCCCGACCCGCTCGTCGAGCGGGTCTTCACCGAGATCGAGGCGAGGTTCCGCGAACCGGTCTCCGCCGGCGACATCGCCCGGGCCCTCGGCTACACCCCCGGATACCTCACCACCGTGCTGCGCAGGCGCACCGGCCGCCCGCTGCTCGACTGGATCACCGAACGGCGCATGATCGAGGTCCGGCGGCTGCTGCGCCGCACCGACCTCCCGCTCGACGCCGTCGCCGCGCGGACCGGGCTGGGCGACGCCACCTACCTCGTCCGCCGCTTCCGCAACCGCTACGGCGTCACCCCGCAGCGGTGGCGCCACGCCGAACGCCGAGGGCCCTGACCGCGGCCGCAGGGCCCGACCGCCCGTCCGGCCGGAGCCGAGGCCCCGCCGGCCAATGTCCGGCCAGTGGCCGGAGGCTTGCCTGGTGCCGTCCTGGCCTGTGCTGAAGGCTCGGAGCCCAGCCAGCAGTGATCGCCGAGGGGGCCGGGCATGCCGCCTGTGACGTCGGAGACCGTCCGGGACGAAACGGATCGCGCCGAGCGCGTGGTCGTCGTCTCGATCATGAAGTCCGGGACACATCTCATCCAGGAGCTGATGGTCGCCCTCGGGTACGGCATCTACGGCCAGTCGCGGGTCACGCCGGACATCCGGCCGGTCCTGGACGACGACACCCGCCGGCGGCTGATCCGGGCCGTCCACGAGCCGGAGGACGCCGAGAGGCTGGCGTCTGCGGGCGGGCAGGCGTTCCGCGAGGCGTCGGACGAGGCCTGGAGCGCGCTGGCGTGGTCGTGGCAGGCGAAGTTCGGGATGCCGCTGGAGAACCGCTATGGCCGCGAGGTCGTCAACGGCCCCCTGGTCGAGCAGGCCCTCCGCCGCACCGCCGGCTCCGACTTCGCTGAGACTCCGGCGAACATGGCCTGGATCCTCACCGAGTTCGACGTCCCGAAGATCGACGGCCATTTCCTGCGCGAATGGTCGGAGACCGGGAGCCCGCGCATCATCTTCAACTACCGCGATCCGCGCGACGTGCTGCTCTCGGCGGTCAACTTCCTCGCCGGACGCACGAAGAACGGGTACGGCAACTTCGCGGAGTTCAAGGTCTTCAACAGGATCCTCCGGGCCCTTCCGACACTCGGCGACCGCCTCATGTACGCGATGACCGATCCGTCGTTCCCCGGCCATGACGCCTACGAGAAGGCGCTCTGGCTGCTCCACCATCCCGACGTCTGCAAGGTCTCGTTCGAAGAGCTGGTCGGCCCGCAGGGCGGCGGTTCGGCGGAGGCGCAGCGGGAGGCTGTCGGCCGGGTGCTGCGGTTCCTCGGCGTGGAGGACGAGCCCGAGAACATCGCGCCGCACCTGTTCAAACGCGACGCCTTCTCCTTCTTCAAGGGACAGATCGGATCGTGGCGGGACGCGTTCACGCCCGAGCACGAGAAGCTCTTCACCGACCGCTACGGCGAGATGCTCTCCGCCTACGGCTACCTGGACGCCGTGTGATGGAGGTCGTCGATTCGGAACGCGTCCGCGCCTGCTTCGACGGCGGGCGGCCGGACATCGCCGCGCTGTGGGAGCTGTGCGTCCATTTCGAGTGGCCCGACCGGGCCGCGGTGGTGGACGGGATCGCCTCCTGGCTGGGCCCGCCGGACGGGCTGAGCGTCCTCGACCTGGCCTGCGGCACCGGATTCCCCGCCATCGAGCTCGCCGCCCGCGGCTACGACATGACCTGCTCCGACGGCAGCGACCTCATGCTGGGGCACTTCCGCGCCAACGCCGCACGAGCCGGCTCCGCTCTGGACGCCGCCCAGGTCCTGTGGCACGACCTGGGCGAGTTCTACGGGCGGACGTTCGACGTCGTCATGTGCCGCGGCGGCGGTTCGTACCTGTACGCGGGCACCTGGGACAAGGACGCCGAGCCCGACCCCGCCGCGCTGGGTGAGGCGATCGGGCGGTTCGCGGCGATGGTGCGCCCCGGCGGGCGGCTCTACCTCGACATCATGCACGCCGACGACCTGGCCCGGCGGGAGCCCGCGCGCACCGAGCACCCGCCGGTGTCGATCGGCGGACGGGTCGTGCGGCTCAGCGAGACCACCGTCAACCACATCGAGAGCCGGACACGGACCTGGCGGAGCACCCTCGTGGTCGACGGCACGGCGTACGAGTTCGAACGCCGCTCCCACCACATGGACCACGCGGCCCTGGTCGAGATGCTCACCGGCGCGAGCCTCACCGACGTCCGGCCCGAGGCGATCCCGGGCGAGCACTACCAGGTGTTCACCGCGAGGCGCCCCGAGCTGTGAACGGCGTGCGGCAGAAGGTGCCCCGGCCCGCGGTGTTCCTGTCGGGCGGCATCTTCGCGCTGAGCATCTGCTCGTTCGCGATCGTCCCGCTGCTGGCGCTGTACCTGTCGAAGGAGCTGCACACTCCCGCGGGCCGGATCGGCATCGTGCTGTCGGTCCTGGCGGTCTCCAACCAGGGACTGCAGGTGTTCGTGGGCCTCGCGGCCGACCGGTTCGGCACCCGGGCGATCCTCGGCGCGGGGATCGTCTGCGCGTCCGCCGGGTACCTCGGGTTCGCCTCCCGGCCGGTCTTCTGGGCCCAGCTGGCGTGCGCGTTCGCGCTGGGCATCGGCAGGGCGACGCTGTCGCTCGGCGGGAAGGTGCTGCTGACCGAGGAGGCCGGGGACGCGCAGGCGTCCGCGCTGACCCTGCGCAGCGTCGCGGTCAACGCGGGCGCGGCGCTCGGGCCGCTCGTCGGCGGGCTGCTGCTGGCGCGCTTCACCGTGGCGCTGGTCGGCGCCGTGGCGGTGCACGCCCTGTTCTGGCTGGCCCTGGTCCGCCTGGTGCCGCCCCGCCCCCGGGGCTCCGCGCCCCCGGACCGGCCGCCGCTGCGCGCCCGGTTCGCCGTCCTGCTCACCAACCGCCCGCTCATCGGGCTGACCGCGGCGAGCGTCGGCTTCTGGTTCCTGTACGCGCAGCTCACCTTCACCTTCCCGCTCTACGCCGACGACCGGTTCCACCTCGGCGGACGGGTCGGCCTGCTGTTCGCGGTCAACGCGGGCCTGGCGGTCGCGCTCCAGTACGCCGTGGTCGGCATGCTGACCCGGCGCACCGACGGATGGTCGGCGACCTGCCTCGGCTGCGCCGTCGGCGGGCTCGCGTTCGCCGTGCTCGCGGCGGTGCCGGCGGGCTGGTCCCTGCTCGCCTTCGTCGTGCTGTTCAGCCTGGCCGAGCTGATGGTCGTGCCGATCCTCGACATCGTCACCGCGAAGATCACGCCGGACGGAGCGGCGGGCGGCACGTTCGGGTTCGCCTCCCTCGGCTGGGCGGCCGGGGGCCTGCTCGGCGGCGCGCTCGGCGGCATCGCCTACCAGGCGGCGCGGGACGCCGGCCGGTTCGAGGTGTTCTGGGCGTTCAACGGGCTCGTCGGGTTCTGCGCGGCGGCGGGCTTCCTCGGTCTGCGCATGAGATTCGGACGGGCGGTGGCACGAGCGTGAAACCCGTGTTGATCGTGGTCGGCGGCGGCCGCGGTGAGTACCGCGGCTACATCCTGGAGCGGATCTCCCGGAAGTACGCGCTGGTGCTGCTCTCGCCGCAGACGCCGACGTGGGAACGGCCGTACGTCATCGACCATCTGCCCGTCGGCGCGGGCGAGGACGAGAAGATCCTGGCGGCCGCGGCCGAGGCCGCCCGGCGGCATCCGGTGGCGGGCGTCGTCACCTACCACGAGGCGTGCGTGGAACTGGTGGCGAGGATCGGCGCCGCGCTCGACCTCCCGCAGTGCCCGCCCGAGGCCGCGGCCCGCTGCCGGGACAAGTACGCGGCGCGGGAGGCGATGCGGGCCGCCGGGGTCCCGGTCGCCCGCGGCGTCCTCGCCGCGTCGCCGGACGAGGCGAAGCGGGCCGCGGCCGAGATCGGCTACCCGGTCGTCGTCAAGCCCCGGGCGCTCACCGCCGGGTTCGGCGTCTCCCTCGTCACCGGCCCGGCCGAGCTGGAGGACGCGGTGCGCACCGCGGAGGCGAACGCCTTCCCCGAACCGTGGCGCTTCCGCCCCGGCATCCTCGTCGAGGAGTACCTCGACGGACCGGAGATCAGCGTCGACTGCGCCGTGCGCGAGGACCGTCCCGAACCGGTGATCTTCGCCCGGAAGCTGCTCGGGCACGCGCCCTACTTCGAGGAGATCGGCCACATCACGGCGCCGGCCGAGGCGGTGGCCCCGGATCCAGCGCGCGTCCGCGACATCGTCGTCGCGGCGCACCGGGCGCTCGGCATCCGCTCGACCGTCACCCACACCGAGGTGCGGCTCACCGCCTCCGGCCCGAAGGTCGTCGAGGTGAACGGCCGGCTCGGCGGCGACGTCATCCCGCTGGTCGCGCAGGTCGCCTCCGGCCTGGACCTGCCGACGGCCTCGGCGGACATCGCGGCCGGCGCCGAACCCGACCTGTCCGCGCCGCGGGACGGCGTCGCGGGGATCCGGTTCTTCTATTCCGACTCCGCCGGGCGGGTGACCGGGCGCGGTATGACCGCCCGCCCGGCGGGCCTGCACCAGGTGACGTGGCTCGTCGGCGCGGGCGACGAGCTGCGGCCCGAGGCAGGTCGGCTGCACTTCGCGCGGGCCGGTTACGCGATCGTCACCGCGGACGACGTCGACCAGTGCGCGGCCCGGCTGGAGGCCGCCGACCGCGCGCACCACCTGCACGTGGAAGGGGCAGCCGAGTGAACCGGTGGGACGTCGAGGTGCTGGGGATCGGCGCGGGACCGTCCAACCTGGCCCTCGCCGTCGCGCTGGAAGAACTCGCACCGGATCTGGCGGCGCGGACGCTCCTCGTCGAGCAGCACGACTCGGTGGCGTGGCAGCGCGGGATGCTGCTGCCCTGGGCCCGCAGCCAAGTGTCGTTCCTCAAGGACCTGGTGACCCTGCGCAACCCGCGCAGCGAGTTCACCTTCCTCAATTACCTGCACGCGGTCGGCCGCCTGGACCAGTTCGTCAACCTCGGCACGTTCCAGCCGTACCGGACGGAGGTGTCCGACTACCTGCGCTGGGTCGCCGGTTCCCTGGCGGCGGTGCGCATCGGGTACGGCCGCCGCGTCGTCGCCGTCGAGCCGGTGTGGGACGACGGCTCGCTCGACGGCTGGCGCGCCGGGTTCGCGGACGGGACGGCCGTCACGTGCCGGCACCTGGTCGTCGGCGTGGGCCGCGAGCCCCGCGTCCCGGACGTGTTCCGTTCGCTGCCCGCCGGACGCGTCGTCCACAGCAGCCGCTTCCAGGAGCACGTCGACCGTCTCGACCCGGACGCGGCGCACCGTTTCGTCGTGGTCGGCGGCGCGCAGAGCGCCGCGGAGATGCTCTGGGATACCTACCGGCGCTTCCCGCGGGCGGAGTGCGTGATGGCGACCAGGTCGATCGGCCTGAAATCCTACGAGCACAGCAGGTTCGCGAACGAGCTGTACTACCCGTCCTTCACCGGCGACTTCCACGCCGGCGCCCCCGGCTTCCGCGCGCGGACGCTCGCCGAGATGCGCGGCACCAACTACGGCGCGCTCGACCCGGACCTGCTGGACGCGCTCTACGAGGAGCTCTACCGGTTGCGCCTCACCGGTTCGAACCGGATGCGGATCCTGCCGATGACCGACGTCGTCCGGGCCGGGACGGACGGCACCGGCGTGCTGCTGACCCTCGCGGACCGGCGCACGGGCGGCGAGAGCGGCCTGCCCTGCGACCTGGTACTGCTGGGCACCGGTTTCCGCGGTGACATGCCGCCGCTCGTCCGCCGGATGGCCGAGGCCGTGTCGGGCGGTCCGGTCGCCGTGGACCGGTACTACCGGATGGCGCTGCCCCCGTCCGCGACGGCGACCTGCCACCTTCAGGGAGTCAACGAGGCCACCCACGGCATCGCCGACTCCCTGCTCAGCGTTCTCGGCGTCCGGGGCGAGGAGATCGTCAACGATCTCCTCAAGGCGCGCTGAGACCCTGGGCGGTCCGGCGGGCGTGCTCGCGCACCAGGGTGTGGAAGCGGAAGCGGTCGGGTGTGGGCTCCTGGAGGAGATGGGCGTCCAGCAGCCGGTCCAGCAGCCATCGCGTCCGCGCCACCGGCGCCTCCAGCAGGGCGGCGGCGGCGTGCACACCGAAGTCGGTGGTGAGCTGCGCGCCCAGCACCTGGTAGGCGGACCGCTGGTCGGCCGGAAGCCGCCGGCAGGACAGGTCGAGGGCGGCGGCGACACTGTGCGACCCGGCCCGCAACTCCCCCGCCCGGTCGTCGTTCAGCCGGTCCAGCAGGTCACGCGCGGTCCAGGCGGGGTGCGTGCGGAGCCGGACGGCGGCGATGCGGACGGCGAGCGGGAGCAGCCCGCACCGTTCGACGATGTCGCCGAGCACCGCTGCCGGGACGTCCTTCACGCGCGACGGCCCGGCGGTGCGGGTGAACAGGGCGACCGCCTCGTCCGCCGCGAGCACGTCGAGCGGGACGGTCCGGACGCCGTCCAGGCCGACCAGGCGGCGCCGGCTGGTGATGATCAGCCGGCAGCCCGCACCCGCCGGAAGCAGCGGGCGGACCTGCTCCTCCCCGGCGGCGTCGTCCAGGAGGATCAGCACCCTGCGGCCGGCCAGGACGCTGCGGTACAGGGCGGCGCGGTCGTCGAGATGCTCCGGGACGCGGCCGGCGGGGACGCCGAGGGCGCCGAGCAGGCGGGTGAGGACGGCGCCCGGTTCGACCGGCGCGGTCTCCCGGCGGTGGCCGTGCAGGTCCAGGTACAGCTGGCCGTCCGGGAACCGGGGCGTGAGCCGGTGGGCCGCGTGGACGGCGAGCGCCGACTTGCCCACTCCGGGCATCCCCTCGATCGAGACCATGAACGGCACGCCGGGATCGCCGCCCCGTTCCAGAGCGAGCAGCTCGTGCGAGCGCCCCTCGCAGACGTCCACCCTGGCGGGGAGTTGCCGCGGAACCACCGTTTCACCGCCCGCCGGGAAGTCGACCGGGCCTCGAACACCGGCGACCAGAATGGCCCGCTCTTCGCTGTTCAGGCCCAGCGCCTCCGCCAAAAGCATGATCGACGTGGGCCGGGGTTTCTGCAGTTCCCGGCTTTCCAGCCTGCGGATCGTCCGGACGTTCAGGCCGGTGCGTTCGGCCAGCTGCTCCTGCGTCAGCAGCGCCCTCTCCCGCCACCAGCGCACGAGCACGCCCACAGACGGTTCGTCGCCGGGGTTCGGGAGAAAGGCGATCGACGCTCGTTCGGCCATGCTCAACGACTCGCACCCCTCAGCCTCGCCTTGGGCCCGTGCCCGGTCGCCGCCCGCTCCGCGCCCGGTCCCCGCCGGTAATCATCACGACCATCGAACATGTGTCCGGGCTGTTCAGACCACGGTCGGACGGAATCAGACGGAATGGGACGGTCTTCGGTCTTGTCCTGTGCCTCGTCCGACCGCCGCGCTGGTCAGCGGCGATTTCAACAAATTTCCCCGGAGAGCGATGAGTATCGGGCGGGCCCGCGGTCTCAATTGTCGACTCACTTAGCCGAAGGAGAGCGACCATGACCGTCCAGCAGAGCACCGTTCCCGCCACCTCCCAGCTCCGCGCCGCGACTCAGGCAGCGCACGGCACCACCACTCGCAACGCCCCGCTGTGGCGCACCGGAGTGCTCGCCTGCATCGCCGCCGCCGTGGCCACCACGACCATCGCCGCCGTCGCGAGATCGGCGGGCGTCCCCGTGGAAATCGAGGGAGAACCGATCCCGGTGCTGGGCTTCACCCAGCTGACGCTGCTGTTCAGCGCGATCGGCGTGGGGCTGGCCTACCTGCTGCGCCGCCGGGCCGCCTCGCCCAAGCGCGCCTTCCTGACCGTCACCGGTGTCCTCACCGCCCTGTCGATCGTGCCCGACCTGCTCGTCTCGGCGACGATCGACACCCGCTTCACCCTCATCGCCACCCACCTCGTGGCCGCGGCGATCGTCGTTCCGCTGGTCGCCGGCCGCCTGCCCGCCCGCTCCCGCCGCGCGTCCTGAACGGATACCGCCGCACCCCGGACCCGAGCTCACACGACCGAGCTCACACCGACGCCGGCACCCGGACTCACGGGTGCCGGCGTCCGCTTCGGCGCCACCACGGCCGGCATATCGCGGACGTATCGAAAACCGCATACGGCGCCGCAACGGCCTCCCGCCTTCAGTTGAGGCATGGACCACAGCGGATCACCCTCGGCGCCGGCCCGCCGCATGCGCGGGCTCGTGCCCGCCGGCCCGGCGTTGCTGGCGACCGTGACCAGGCTCATCGGGGTGCTGCTGGTGCCGATCGCCTTCTGCCGCGCACCCGGCCGCGCCCGCTTCCTGGCCTGCCAGTGGGCGCTCGGCCTGCGCTTCCCCGCCGAGGATCTCCGCGGGCTGGCACCGGAGGCGCTGGCGGCGTTCACGCACGCGCGGGCCGAGGCGTTCTGGCGCGACGGGCAGCTGATCGGGCTCACCTCGGGCCATCGCGACGCGGCGGAGCAGCGCCGGATCTTCGCCGCGGAGGTGCGGCGCACCGGGTCGGTGTCCGCGGCCCGGCGCCGGGTGCTGCCACCGGAGGAGTCCAGCCACGTGCGGGGGCTCGCGGTCGACGTCCGGCCGACCGAGGGCGCGCAATGGCTGGAGCGGCACGGCGCGCGCTACGGGCTCTACCGCGTCTACGACAACGAGTGGTGGCACTTCGAGTACCGCACCGCCGAACCCGTCCGGCTGCCGCATCCGGGCGGCGTGGCGCCGCTGTTCCCTCGCGGCGCCGCGCACGGGCCGCCGGTACGGCCCTGAACCGAGCGCGCGAGGGCGCCGTGCCCCGTTTGCATATGCCGGCGATATGCCGGGTTGCCTAGGCTTTTGGCATGCGTGTGCTGATCGTGGAGGACGAACCGTACCTGGCCGAGGCCGTCCGGGACGGCCTGCGGCTGGAGGCGATCGCCGCGGACATCGCGGGCGACGGGGACTGCGCCCTCGAAATGCTCCGCGTCAACTCCTACGACCTGGCGGTCCTGGACCGGGACGTCCCCGGCCCGTCCGGCGACGAGATCGCCCGGCGGATCGTCGCCTCCGGCAGCGGCATGCCGATCCTCATGCTCACCGCCGCCGACCGGATCGACGACAAGGCCTCGGGGTTCGAGCTGGGCGCCGACGACTACCTCACCAAGCCGTTCGAGCTCCGGGAGCTGGTGCTGCGGCTGCGGGCGCTGGACCGCAGGCGGGGCCACGCCCGGCCCCCGGTCAGGGAGATCGCGGGCCTGCGGGTGGACCCCTTCCGGCGCGAGGTCTTCCGCGACGGCCGCTACGTCGCCCTCACCCGCAAGCAGTTCGCCGTGCTCGACGTCCTCGTCGCCGCCGACGGCGGCGTCGTCAGCGCCGAGGAGCTGCTGGAACGGGCCTGGGACGCGAACGCCGACCCCTTCACCAACGCCGTCCGCATCACCGTCTCCGCCCTGCGCAAACGGCTCGGCCGGCCTTGGCTGATCGCCACGGTGCCCGGCGTCGGCTACCGCATCGACACCGGACCCGCCGACCCCGACGATGATCATGGATAGGCGCCCGGGCCTCAGCACCCGCCTCAAACTCACCCTCAGCTACGCCGGATTCCTCATGCTCGCCGGCGCCCTGCTCCTCGCCGTGGTCTGGGTGTTCCTCCTGCGCTACGTGCCCCCCGACACCACGTTCCCGACCGGTCCGCAGGACGAATGGTCCAGCGGGCCGCCCCCGCCGTTCATCCCCAACCGCACCGACCTCCAGCGGGCCTTCCTCCCCCGCGCGACCATGGCCATGGCGTTCCTGCTGGTGTTCGGCCTGGTGGGAGGGTGGCTCCTCGCCGGGCGGATGCTCGCGCCGCTCACCCGGATCACCGAGGCGGCGCGGATGGCCGCCGGCGGATCGCTGTCCCACCGGATCCGCCTGGAAGGCCCCCGGGACGAGTTCCGCGAACTCGCCGACGTGTTCGACACCATGCTCCAGCAGCTCGAATCCCACGTCTCCGAGCAGCGGAGGTTCGCCGCCAACGCCTCCCACGAACTGCGCACCCCGCTGGCCATCTCGCAGACGCTCCTGGAGGTCGCGCGCGACGATTCCACGCGAGACCACGGGGAACTCATCGAACGCCTCCGCGCCGTCAACACGCGGGCGATCGACCTCACCGAGGCGCTCCTGCTGCTGAGCCGCGCCGACCGCGGCGGCTTCGCCCGCGCGCCCGTCGACCTGTCCCTCATCGCCGAGGAGGCCGCCGAGACGCTGCTCCCCCTCGCCGAACGGCGCACGATCGCCCTGGAGGTCACCGGCGAGCCGGCGCGGACCGTCGGCTCGGCGGCGCTCCTCTCGCGGATGGTGACCAACCTCGTCCAGAACGCCATCGTCCACAACCTCCCCGCCGGCGGCACCGTCGAGGTCCGCACCGAGACGCGACCCGACGCGAACGTGCTGCGGGTCGAGAACACCGGCCACCCCGTCCCGGCGGAACTGCTGCCGACCCTCACCGAGCCCTTCCAGCGCGGGACGCAACGAGTGCGCACCGGCGAGCACGCCGGTGTCGGCCTGGGGCTGGCCATCGTGAACAGCATCGTCCAGGCACACGCCGGAACGCTCGAACTCACGCCCCGCCCGGCCGGCGGCCTCCGCGTCACGATCCGGCTCCCCCTCGGGACCCACCAGCAGGTCCCGACTCACCGCGGTCAAGGAACCGTCACATGGTCTCCAGGGCGGCCATCATGATGAGGACCGAGAACGTGCACCCGCCGAACAGGAGGATTCCCGAGGTCGCGAGCGCGAGCCGGGCCGAGGTCAGCCGCCGCAATATCAGATAGGCCGCGACGGTGCCCAGGAATGCGAGGACGGGGAGATAGGGCACGAAGAGGCAGCTGGCGCCGACGAGAAGTGCGCTGCCCAGCGGAACCCCGACCCTGCTCACCCCTTTCAGGTCACGGCGGGTGACCACGGCGGCGATGCCCCCGGCGAACACGGCACATGCCGCGATCATCAGGATGATGAAGTAGTCCACGAACGGCCTCCGTCTCGGGCGGAATCCTCGAAAGCGTTGATCAACACCTACGATCCCGCCCGGAGCCGAGAAGTTCGATCGAGGACGGCGCGGGCCGAGGCGACCGCCCGCGGCGACATACGAGTCAAGGATGCCGAGGCGGGACGCCGGGATGCGGCACGTTCTCCGGAAGGCTCGGCGTCGTCCCCGACCGAGCCTGCTTCCGCAGTTTCCGCTCGTGCCGAACGCCGAAGACGCCGATGCCGGCGAACAATAGTGTGCCCGTCCCGAGAAATGGACCCAGGAAGAATATCGTCATCCAGTCGTTCTGGCGTTCTCCGGCGACGTACGCGTTTTCGTTGCTCAGGCGGGCTTTGGCGGTCTTCCCGCGCTTGCAGGCTCCGTCCGACAGCACCTCGACATCAACAGCCCGGCCACCCGCATCCGGGCGGAAGGAGCCGTAGCAGGTCACCTTTCCCTTGGAACCGCTCACCCTATCCGTGATCGTGACGGTGCCCGGCGTTCCGGCCGCACCCCGAGTCACCAGGTATTCCTCGCGGGCCATGAAGCCCACGGCGACGGTGGCATAACCAAGCAGGATCCCAAAGCCGCCGAAGACCAGGGAGATGATCAACCATTTCGTGCTCGGAGCCCGCTTTGCCGGCGCCGGAATCCGCCCCACAACAGGGAGCCGATAGTGGGGCAATTTTGGATCTGTCACGTCCGAGACTTTAAGGCCCGGCCCGCAGTTTTGGCAAGGCACGGAAATCGGTCGCGCCGATCGTGACAGGGGGCCGGACATTTACCGGACACTTCGCGGGCGACCTGTTCGACCGTCCGACCCGATGTTTGCGCTGGGGCGGCGTCGCCGGGGACTCCTTTGCCGAAGCTCGCCTCTGCCGAGTCCAGATGCCGGTTGCCCGGCGGGGAGCCGGGTTGTGAGGATCGAGGCGCAGGCCGGTTCCGGCATTCTCGATGGGGGGAGGCGCTCGGTGACCTCGCAGCTCAATCCGTACATCAGTTTCGACGGCGACGCCCGGGAGGCGATGGAGTTCTACCAGGACGTCCTCGGCGGCGAACTGACGATGCACACCTTCGGCGAGTACGGCGACCCGAACGCGCCCGAGGCCGAGAAGATCATGCACGGCATGCTGCAGTCCGACCTGGGCTTCACCCTCATGGGGGCGGACACCCCGCCCGGCATGCCGTACAACCCCGGCGACAACATCGCCATCAGCCTGAGCGGCGACGACGCCGACACGCTGCGCGGGTACTGGGCGAAGCTGTCCGACGGAGGCAACGTGGCGGTCCCGCTGGAGATGCAGATGTGGGGGGACGAGTTCGGCCAGTGCACCGACCGCTTCGGCATCTCCTGGCTGGTCAACATCAGCGGCTCGTCCGCCTGACCGCCTCTCGCGGCGTGAGCCGCCACTGGTCGGCTGGCCGGCCCGCTCAGCCGAGCCCGTGTGGTCACGCGGTGAGCGGCGCCAGGGCCGGAACGGCGTCGAGCAGCTCCCGCGTGTACGGATGGCTCGGACCATCGAAGATCTCGTCCGTACCGGCCAGCTCGACGAACCGGCCGTCGCGCATCACCGCGACGCGGTCGCACACCTGCCGCACGACGGCGAGGTCGAGGGTCGTCGCGCAGCCCGGCGAGCAGGTCGAGCACCTGGGCCTACGTGGACACGTCCAGGGAGGTGACCGGTTCGTCGCACACCAGCAGCCGCGCGGCCGAGCGCAAGGGCGCGGGCGATACCGACGCGCTGGCGCTGGCCGCCGGACAGCTCGTGCGGGTAGGCGTCGCGGCGCCCGGGATCGAGGCCGAGCGCCGGATGGTGGTCGAGGATTGTCACCCCCGACCTGTGCCCGCGGCGCCGCATGCGCTTCATACCGCTCGTCGCCCGCGCGCGCCCGCGCCGCCTCACCGCCGCCCGGACCGTCCGGCGGCACGTACCAGAGGTTGTTGCCACCCGACGCGGTCGGCCCGCCGGTGCCGCAGTGGCCCTTGTCCGCGAGGACGACCCGGCCCCCGGCGTGGGCCGCGGCGAGCGCCGCCCACGCCCCGGCGGGCCCGCCGCCGAGGACGAGGACGTCGGTGTCGAGCCCGGTCATGTCCGGGCCCCGGGCGCGAGCCAGGAATCGAGCGTGTAGTCCTTCTTGATGAGCCCCTGCTGGACGAGGAAGCCCTTGGTCCCTTCGAGCAGCTTCAGCCCCTCAGCCGAGAAGGGCTCGTCCGGCAGCTGCTCCTTCAGCGTCGTCTTGATCGAGATGTCCGGGGCGTACCCGCCGGTCTTGCCCACGTACGCGGTGTAGTTCGTCCAGTCGGCCTTGGAGACCTGCGCGGCCTTGGCCTCGGCCTTCTGCCACACCCTGACGATGTCCTTGTGCCCGGCCAGGTACTTCTCCGTCACGACCGTGACGGACGTGCCGAGCAGGTCCGGGTGGTCGCGGGACGCGACGTCGATCGACCGGTAGCCCTTCTGCTCCTGCGCGACCTGGTCGGCGGAGACCAGGCCGCCGGCGTCGATCGAGTTCTTCTCCAGCGCCGCGATGATCGCGGGCGTGTACATGTGGATGATCTCCTTGGGCTTCACCCCGGCCTGCTCCAGCGCGCCGAGCAGGTAACGGTGGATGTAGGAGCCGGTCTGGACGCCGATCCGCTTGCCCCGCAGGTCCTGGAGGGACGCCGGCCCGCCGTCCTTCCTGGCGACGACCGCGGCGTCCAGGCGGATCGAGTTGAGCGACAGCAGCCGGATCGGCAGGCCCTGGACGCGGCCGATGAGCGCCGGGGTGTCCCCGTACATGCCGATGTCGAGCGAGCCGCCCGCGAGGGCCTGGTTCAGGTCGGGGCCGTTCGGGAACGTCGCCACCTTGATCTCGGTGATCCCGGCGGCCTTCAGCTCCGGGAGCAGCTCGCCGCGCTGCTCCAGGAATCCGACGGCGCGGGTCAGCTTGTTGCCGACGCCCGAGCCGATCACTCCGATGCGCAGCGTCCCGGAGCCGGTGTCGGCCTCGGACGAGGCGCACGCCGTCGCGGTGAGGACGAGCAGCCCGGCGGCCAGTAGTCGGGGGAGTTTCACGTTGGTGCCTTTCACAGGGAGGTGCTCAGGGGTTCTTCACGGGTGGGTTCAGGAGGTGAGGCGCGGGCCCGCCCGGTCCAGCGACGGCCCGATCGCGAGCTTGGCGCCGGGGGTGCGCCCCCGCCCCCAGCCGATCTGCGCGCGGTAGGCGCCGAGCGTCCCGTCCGCGGCGAGCGCCGCCTCGTCCGGGGGCTCGGGCAGCGGATGCGCGTGCGGGTCGACGAACAGCGCGTCGACCGGGCAGTACGCCTCGCACATGAAGCAGGTCTGGCAGTCGCTCTGCCGGGCGATGACCGGGAAGCCGTCCGCGCCGCGGTCGAAGACGTTCGTCGGGCACACGGCGATGCACTTGTCGCAGGCGATGCACCGCTCCCGCGAGACGATCTCGATCATGACGCCACCGCCGGCGCCGCGGTCTCTGGGCGGGTCCAGACCTCGTCCAGGCCGCCGGTGACGAGCCTGCGGTGCTGGGCCGGGTCCTGGTCGGGCAGGTCCTGGCGCTTGTGCATGCCCCGCGTCTCGGTGCGGGCGAGCGCGGCGCTGTACATCCAGCGCGCGTGCGCCGTCATCGCGGCGGCCGACCGCGCCCGGACGGCTCCAGCGCCCTCCTCGCGGAGCGTGCCGCGCAGCTCGCGCCACGTCCGGTCCAGGGCGTCCAGTGCCGGTGTGAGCCGGTCGCCGTGCCGCAGCAGGTTCTTCTCGTAGGGCAGCACCTCGGCCTGGACGGCGGCGACGTAGTCGGCGTGGCCGCCGGTCGCCGGGCCGGCCGGCCGGAGGCCCGCCTCGCCGAGCGCGCGCACGCCCCGCGCCGCGGCCCGCCCGCCCAGCCGGGCGGCATACCGGGCGGCGCCCTGCCCGGCCCAGGTGCCCGACGACATCGCCCAGGCGGCGTTGTGGCTGCCTCCGCCGGTGAAGCCGCCGCAGATCAGCTCGCGGGTGGCGGCGTCCCCCGCCGCGTACAGGCCGGGCACCGAGGTGGCGCAGTCGGGCCCGGTGAGCCGGATGCCGCCGGTGCCGCGCACGGTCCCCTCGGCGAGCAGCGTGACGGGGAACAGGTCCGTGAACGGATCGATGCCCTGCCGGTCGAACGGGAGGAAGAAGTTCGCCTGCGCGAGGCGCATCGTCCGCTGGTCCTCGGGAGTGGCTCGGTCGATGCGGCACAGGACGGGCTCGCTGAGCAGCGTCCGGGCGATCACGGATCGGCCCTTGCGGCTGCCCGCCCCCTCCAGCACGGTCCTGTCCGCGCGGTAGAAGGTGGCGAACGAGTAGAACGCCGTCTTGGTCACGGAGGTGAAGGCAGGGGCGATCGCGTAGGCGTTGGAGAACTCCATGCCCGACAGCTCCGCCCCGGCCTCCGCCGCGAACAGCGCACCGTCCCCGGTGTTGACGTCGCAGCCCAGCGCCTTGCTGAGGAAGGCGCACCCGCCGGTCGCGAGCACGACCGCGCCCGCTCGCACCCGGAAGGGCCAGTCGTCGCGCAGGTGGTGGCCGGCGGCCCCGGCGACGGCCCCGCCGCCGTCCGCGAGCAGCTCGGTGACCGGGCTGTGGTCGAGGACCCGCACGCCCGCACGGCGGACCCGCACCCGCATCCGCCGCATGTACTCCGGCCCCTGCAGGCCGCGCCTGATCTGCCGGCCGTTCTCGTCCACCGGGAACGGGTACCGGGAGATCTCGGCGAGCTCGTTCATGTTCGCGTACGTCTGGTCGAGGACGCGCGCCATCCACTCGCGGTCGGCGAGGTACCCGCCGAGGCCCTCCCGGCCGGCCATGGCCGCCTCCCGGGCCTCCGGATCCGGCTCGACGTACCAGACCCCGGTGCCCGCGGACGCCGTCGCGCCGCTCGTCCCGAGGTACCCCTTGTCGGCGAGGACGACGTCCGCGCCCGCCTCCGCCGCCTTGATCGCGGCCCACGCCCCGGCGGGGCCGCCGCCCGCGACGAGCACGTCGGCGGTCAGGTCGGTCACTAGGGCACCCTCTTTCTTGCGGGCACCGATACGGTGCGCGTTGTTGGGACTCGGCGGGAGCCGGGGTGACGGTCTTGGTCGGTCGCCACGAGATGGCCTTCATGACACCACCGCCCC